>JAJDDU010000587.1 GCA_029260155.1 Phycisphaerae bacterium
TTGTCATCGATTGCATGCGCGACGGACAAACGTTCATGACCGCCTCGAACAACGGAAGGATCGAAGTGCTGTCGACCGTGTCTGGGGTCATCGTCGTGATTCCCGGACCGTCCCAAGCGATCCGATAGCAGGGTGACACCGGTTTCCAACCGGTGACAGAAGAACCGACACAGGGCGGAGGTGCCAAGGTCGCACCTTCGCCCTTGTGTTTTCCAGTATCGACCGGCTACACTGGCGTTGGTTGCAATGAGCGGGTCCAGGCCTTATCCAAACGGTGTGGACCGAAACGTCCAGGAGCCGGATCATGAACATTCCAAGTAGCATTTTCGTCATCGGTCTATTCGCGACGTCGCCCGCCCCGGTAGAGCCGTGCACAGACAGCATCGAGCAGATAATCAGCAAAGCGAACGTCGCCGAGGATCCCTGCGCCGAGCACAGCAAGCACCTGATCGCCCAGCCGCCGCTCTGTTTCGACCCGCTCGCCCGGCGGAACTACGCCGAGGCACACGGTTTCCCCTGTCTGATCGAACCCATCGTGTTCACACAGAACGTCGTTGACGATGCTGCCGATGGCGTCAACTCGGTATTCGCCATCGATCTCGACGGCGACGGCGACATGGACATCCTGTCAGCCTCCAGCTCAAGCGACACCATCGCGTGGTATGAGAACGACCAGTCGAATCTCGGCGGGTCGCCGCCCGGTTTCACTACCCACGTCCTGACCGAATCAGCCAACGCAGCCCGAAGCGTATTCGCGGCCGACCTCGATGGCGACACGCATCTCGACGTCGTAGCCGGTTCCGCCATCGACGGGACAATTGCCTGGTTTGAAAGCGACGGCCAACAACCGCCCGCGTTCACGCAACACGTGATCGTTACCGGCGAGTCCTTCGTGCAGGCGGTCTACGCGATCGATCTCGACGGCGATGATGATGTCGACGTACTCTCCGCCGCCAGCGGAAACGACACAATCGCATGGTACGAGAACGGCGGGGGCGATTCGCCGACGTTTACGCGACGCGTCGTGTCAAACTCCTCTGATTCCGCACGCCATGTGTTTGCCGCAGACATCGACGGCGACGGCGACATCGATGTCCTGTCCGCATCGGCTTTCGACGCCACGGTCGCTTGGCACGAGAACGACGGCCAGACGCCGCCAAGCTTCTCCCGACGCGTGATCACATCCACCGCCACCGGCGCAGCCTCCGTTTTCGCAGGCGATCTCGACGGCGATTTCGATATCGACGTCATAGCCGCCGCATCGGACATCGATCGCGTCATGTGGTTCGAAAACGACGGCGGAGTCAATCCGCAGTTCACCGAACACGTCGTCACAGACCAGCAGGACGGCCCTGCGTCGGTCTTCATCGCCGACATGGACGGCGATGGAGCCCGTGATCTCCTCGTGGCATCCAGCTCCGATGATTCGATCGCCTGGTATGCGAACGATGGCGGCGCTCCGCCATCCTTCAACCTCATCGCAGTCGCGGACGCCGACGGGGCACGATCCGTGGTGGCTGCCGATGTAGACGGCGACTTCGTGATGGACATGGTCGCCGGCTCCACGTTTGACGACACTGTGGCTTGGTACTCTCCCCACGAGCCGCCGTTGGGAGCCTGCTGCCTGCCGAACAGTTCGTGTCTGCCCGATACCTGCCTCGTCGATTGCGCCGACCTCCTGGCATGGTCGTGGACCGAGGGCGGCGCTTGTGATGGGATGGAGTGTCCCGGCGAATCCACTCCGGCAGCGTTTTTGGTTGATGCGCTCAGTCTCGGCCAATTCAAGATCAACATCTTCCAGCTCGCCGCGTTGGGGACCCGCTACTGGTCGCTTCCGGGAAACTCGGAGGCGCTGGACATCATCCAAGCCAGGTTCGAATCCTATGGCTATGACAATGTCGTACGCGACCCGTACGTCTTTCAGGGGCAGACGAAACACAACATCTATGTGACCAAGATTGGCACTGTGAACCCAGGGCAGATGTACATTGTCGGCGCCCACATGGACAGCATCCACATCGGCGGACCGGTGTCCGATGCCCCGGGCGCAGACGACGACGCATCGGGAACATCGTCCGTGCTCGAAATGGCCCGCGTATTCGCACGCGCCCGAACCGACGTCAGCATCCGCTTCATCCTCTGGAACAACGAAGAAACAGGCCTCAACGGCAGCGAAGCCTATGTTGAGAATCACCGCGACCTCCAGGGTACACCGGACGAACCGCAGTGGCTCGGCATGATTCAACAAGACATGATCTTGTACGATCGGCTGCCCGAACCCGACGCCGACATCGAGTTTCAGATCAACGCCAATGCCGGCGGCAGAGCAAACATCTTCGCGGAGTTCATTGCCGGCGCCATGAGCCGCTACGGAACCATGGCGGCGGAGGTCGGCGACAACATGGGCTTTACCGATTCCGTCCCCTTCCAAAACGACACCGCCGCGGTCAGCGTCCGCGAAAACCAGCGCGTCGCCGAAATCGGCAACGGCGCGAATCCCCACTGGCATCAGCCGACCGACCTCTTCACCACCTACACCGAGCAGGACTACGAGTTTGGCTTCAACATCGTCAAAATGGTCTGCGGATCGCTCGGCGAGCTAAGCGGCGCCGTCATCGTGGGTGACGCCGACGAGGACGGCGACGTCGACCTGTTCGACTTCCAGGGATTCATAGGCTGCCAGAGCGCCCCCGGCGGCGGCGTCATTCCAGGCTGCGCGCCGTTCGACATCAACAACGACGGCGACGTCGACCTCCACGATCTCGGCGCGTTCCAGCTACTGTTTGGAACGTAGGCCGCGACGGAGTCGTAGCCCAATCCTATCAACGCGGCTCGGTCATGGCACGGGCGTCGAGTGCGGCGTCTAGTTCCTCCTCGGAAAGCACCTTCTTCTCCATCGCCACCTCGCGAACCGTTTTGCCCTGTTTGAACGCCTCCTTGGCGATGGCAGCAGCCTCGTCGTAACCGATCAGCGGCGCCAAACTCGTACACATCGCCAGCGACCGTTCCACCAGCTCTTCGCACCTCTCGCGATCAGCCTCGATACCAACAACACACCGATCCGCGAAAACACGCGCAGCCGTGGACAGAAGACGTATCGATTCGAGCAAGTTGTGCGCCATTAGCGGCATGGCCACGTTCAGTTCGAAAAAGCTCTCCCGACACGCGATCGCGATCGCGTGATCGTTGCCCATCACTTGCCCGGCCACCTGCGCGACCATCTCGCTCATGACCGGATTCACCTTGCCCGGCATGATGCTCGATCCGGGCTGCGTCGCGAGAATCTTGAGTTCACCAACACCGCATCGAGGCCCGCTCCCAGAGAGGCGAATATCGTTGGCGATCTTGTGCAAGCTCATCGCGATCGTCCGCAGCAAACCGCTAACTTCGCACACCGCGTCCTTGGACGCCTGCGCTTCACAATGGTCGGCGGCTTCGACGAATTCGATGCCCGTCGCTTTGGCGAGTTCCGCGCAGACGCGTTGCCCAAACTCGGGGTGCGTGTTGATCCCCGTTCCCACCGCTGTCCCGCCGATGGCCAGTTCGCGCAACGCTTTCACCGCCTTGCGCGCCCGCATGATGCTCATGTTCGCCTGTGCAGCGTATCCTCCAAACACCTGCCCGAGTCGAATTGGCGTGGCGTCCTGAAGATGCGTCCTGCCGATCTTAACGATTCCGTCAAACGCATCCTGTTTTGCGAGCAACGCTTTATGCAGATGATCGAGCGCCGGGATAAGATCGTCCGTAATGGACATCGCGCCCGATACGTGTATCGCCGTGGGGATGACGTCATTGGACGACTGCCCTTGATTCACATGATCGTTCGGATGAACCGGGTCGCGACTGCCGATCGTGCCGCCGGCCAGCTCGATCGCTCGATTGCCGATCACTTCATTGGCATTCATATTCGTGCTCGTGCCCGATCCCGTCTGAAATACATCCACTACGAAATGACCATCGAGCTTCCCTTCGACCACCTCGTCCGCAGCCCGGATGATCAGTTCACACAACGTCCCGTCCACCCGACCCAAGTCGCGGTTCACTTCCGCCGCCGCGCGTTTGATTAGCCCCATCGCCTTGATAAACGGGCGACCGAACCGATACCCGCTGATCGGAAAATTCTCGACGGCCCGTTGAGCCTGTGCACCCCAATACGCACCGGCCGGCACCACCATCTCGCCCATGCTGTCTTTTTCGACGCGTGTCTCGCTGGCCATCCCGGCTCCTCACTCAAATAAGTGTTGCATGTTTCCCAAACTCCCCCACGGCGTTGACCGCTCAGCCCGGTTGTGAATAATAGCCGATACATGAGTCGAAGGCGCTTGTCGACCAGGACCGGCCCACATGACGGGAGTTCGCCATGCAAGACATCACTGAAAAACTCGTCGAGCTCATCAAGTCAACCTCGACCGATCTATCGCCCGACGTCGAACAGGCCCTGACCGAGGCCCGCGCCCAGGAAAGCGGCGGCTCCCCAGCAGAGGGCGCGCTGCTGACCATTCTGAACAACGTCAGCATGTCGCGGGACACCGGGCGGCCGATCTGCCAGGACACCGGCACGCCGATTTTCCACGTGTGGTATCCCGAAGGCGGTTCGCAGCGCAAAACGCGCGAACAGATCGTCGCTGCCGTGCGCATCGCCACCGAACGTTCCTACCTTCGCCCCAACGCCGTCGACGCACTTTCCGGAAAAAACTCCGGCGACAACATCGGAGAGGACTTCCCCACCATCCACTTCGACGAGTGGGAGCAGGACCATCTGAAAATAGGCCTGATGCTCAAGGGCGGCGGCTCGGAGAACTGCGGACGCCAATACAGCGTCCCCTCGCCCGAGTTGCCCGCCACACGCGACATCAAAGGCGTACGACAAGCCGTCCTCGACGCCGCATTCCAAGCACAAGGCCTAGGCTGCGCGCCGGGCATTTTCGGCGTCGGCGTCGGCGGGGACCGTGTCACCAGTATGGTCAAGGCGAAGGAACAGCTCTTCCGCCCGCTCGGTGATCAGAATTCCGACGCCGATTTGGACGCCATGGAGAAACGCCTCCATCGAGAAATCAACGAGATGGGCATCGGCCCGATGGGCTTCGGCGGCAAGACCACCGCACTCGGCGTCAAGATGGCTGAACTGCACCGAGTGCCCGCGTCATTCTTCGTCTCGATTGCCTACATGTGCTGGGCCGATCGCCGCAAGATCATGATCATAAAGGATGGAAACATCGCCATTCACGCGCCGTAGTAAAGTCGCAGCCACCGCGGAGGACACTCAAACATGGCCACCGAACTCACCGTTCCAATCAGCGAACAGAACATCCGGGCACTCAAGGTCGGCGACCAAGTGCTCCTAAACGGCGTGATCTTCACAGGCCGCGACGCCGCACACAAATACATGTCAGAGAACTTCATCAAGACAAACTGCCCCGACTCCGAGAAGGCGACCTACGAAGTCCTCAAGAAGGGTCTATTCGAATCCGTCATCTACCACTGCGGTCCCGTCGTACGCACACGCGAAGACGGCAAGTACGAGTTCGTCGCCGCGGGCCCCACAACGAGTATCCGTGAAGAGCCGTATCAAGGCAGCGTCATCGAGCATTTCGGAATCCGCGCCGTCATCGGAAAGGGCGGCATGCGCGACAAGACGCTCAAAGCCTGCGCAGACCACGGCGCCGTCTACCTCCACGCGATTGGCGGAGCAGCCACCCTCATCGCAGAGAGCGTCACCGAGGTGCTAAACGTCTACAAACTAGACTTCGGCGTCCCCGAAGC
>JAJDDU010000588.1 GCA_029260155.1 Phycisphaerae bacterium
CAAGACCTTAGCCGCCTACCGCACCGGCATCTTGGCCTACTACGATTACCCCATCTCGACTGGCCCGCTCGAAGGCACCAACAACAAGATCAAGACCATGAAGCGACAAGCCTACGGGTTCCGGAACCACGAGTTCTTCAAACTCAGAATCCTCGCCCTCCACGAGACGAAGTACGCTCTAGTCGGATGAACCTAACGTAAACCTCGATCCGTTCTGTTCATGAGTCAGTTCCAGTTAGACACTCGAAGTAAATCCTCGCTGGTAGGCTCCATGATCTCCAAGCCGCGCGGTCCCCCTTTATCTAGCGGTGCGGCAGCGGGTCCGGGGGTGTTATGGTGACGGAGTGTTGCGAGCACTTGGCTTCGCCGCGCTCGACGCGGGCGGCGAATGAGACACACTCTTCGTAGAGCGCGTCGAGCATGTCGTCCTCTTTGACAGTTCGCGTTTGCTCGCCCTGAACGTAAATGATCCCCCGGCCCTTGCCTGCGAAGATGGCCACGTCGGCGCCCTCCGCTTCGCCTGGGCCGTTGACCACGCAACCCATCACCGCGACTTTTACCGGCGTTTTGATCGTGGCCAGTTTCCGCCGCACCTCGGCGACGAGTTTAATGAGGTCGATTTCGATCCGTCCGCACGTGGGGCAGGCGATCAACTCCGGCTCTGTGCGATTGCGCAGGCCGAGCGAGCAGAGCAGTTCCTTGGCATCGTCGACTTCGTGGATCGGGTCGGCTGCGTACGAAATGCGAATCGTGTCGCCGATGCCCAATGCCAGCAGCGTGCCGAGAGACGCGATCGATCGAATTCGCCCGGTTTCCGGCGGCCCCGCGTGGGTCAAGCCGAGGTGCAAGGGGAGGTCGAAGCGATCGGCTGCGGCGCGATACGCGTCGATCACGATCAGCGGGTCGATGCTCTTGAGGCTGATCACGACGTCGTGAAAGTCGTTCTCGTCGAAGATGCGCATGTAGTCTTCGAGCGTGCGGATCATCAGTGCGACCAACTGATCACGCGGATTCTGGGAGATGGCGATCTTCTGGGCGGCGCGTTGCTCCTTGTCCTTTCGCTCGACGACGCTGCCCTCGTTGACGCCGACGCGAATGGGGATGCCGCGCTCGCGGCACGCGGCGATGACGCGGTCGACCTGCTTGCGGTCTTTGATGTTGCCCGGGTTGAGTCGGATCTTGTGTACGCCGTGCTCGATGGCTTCGAGTGCTCGTTCGTGGTGAAAGTGGACGTCGGCGATGATCGGCACTTGCGCCTGGTTTAGAATCGCGGGCAGGGCGTCGGTGTCACGTTTGTCGGGCACCGCCAATCGAACGAGATCGCATCCGCCGGCGGCGAGGTCGTGGATTTGTGCAACGGTCTTGTCGATGTCGTATGTGTAGGTGCTGGTCATGGACTGGATGCTGACGGGCGCTCCGCCCCCGATCCGCACGCCGCCCACGTTGACCTGATGCGTTTGTGTTCGTTGCGTCATGAAACCCGATTCCGAATAAGACGGCGGCATTGTCCTCTGCCGCTTGCGCGTGGTCAAACACAAGCGTGCGGTCGGGGTAAATGCATCCAATCCACCGGGACCAGCGTGCACGCCTGCGCTGTTGGGAGTGGAATTCGCGGGCAGGGGACTATCGCCGGGCAGCGGCGTGCCGTCGTCGTTGAATATGCAGAGGCCGATGAGCGCGCCGACGATGACCTCGCGCATGTCGTCAGCGAGACCTACCGGCTCACGGTGAAAACTACGTTGGCTTGGTCTAGAGCATTGCCTCTCAAGCCGATTCGTGGCCTGATCGCCCCTGGAAATCGAAAACGGGGACGTCCACCACGGTCTGCTAGTGCTTGGTCGACGTTGCCGACCTCCAGTGGTGCAACAGCGTGAACAGCATCCAGAACGCACCGATGGCGTAACCCACGCCGCCCGCAAGGGCCATGTAGGCGCCGTTGATCAGAAAGTCGCCCGTGGACCACAGCTTCTCGATCGCCATTCCCGCGGACATGAAGTAGAACACGTAGAACGCGATTACGAAGCACCCGAACAAGCACCGATCCAGAACGCGCAGTTCCGGTTGCGATTCCAGCCACTTTTCCCATCCGCCGTTGGCGCTGTCGCAATGCGGCTCGATGTGCTCCCTGATGTAACGCCCGCAGCGCATCAATGCCTGTTCGTCAGCGACAAACTGGATCGTGAAAACCAAAACCACGAACGGTAGAATCAGCCCGAGGTAGCGGGTGTCCGGTATCTCCGCCAGATACGTCAGCCCCGGAACGACCACCGTTCCCAAGGCCACAATTTTAAACAACCGCGACTTGGTCGCCGCGATTTCAGTCCGCAGCGCGCGGTATTGTTCCAGCAAGAAGATCTGCGAGTCCATAAGTAATCCTCCCCGTCGGGGCGTTGGGGGCCTTGTTCCACTCGACTCTGGCGTTAGACACATCCAGCATACCCGAACTTGCCCAAGTCTAAAAGGCACGCGAAATAGCCTTCAAGCCGTGCTCCGCGAGGACTATTTCCCCCCGAACCAACGAAAAAGACGCCCCAGCAGACGGCAACGCCCGCGCCCCATGCCAAAACCGCCTCGACCCGCGTCGAGCGACTTCCGATGGGAAGTAAGGGCAGGCCCGGCCAAAAATCGGCCCTGATTCAGCGGAACTGCGGGGTTTCGAAACACCGGGGTGGGCTCGTCT
The DNA here is from genome assembly GCA_029260155.1 of Phycisphaerae bacterium. GTDB lineage: Bacteria > Planctomycetota > Phycisphaerae > UBA1845 > UBA1845 > OFTM285. The sequence continues at coordinate 2,681 of JAJDDU010000588.1, forward strand.
CGCCCTAAAACTCTTGTCCTGCCACGGCAACCGCAGTAGAATCGGTCCACCACGGCGGGCAACGCCGGATGGGCGAGTGAGTAGAATCCGAAC
>JAJDDU010000589.1 GCA_029260155.1 Phycisphaerae bacterium
ATCACGAAGTTCATCAGCCTTGGAACGTAGGAGACCGCCAGGGTGTTGGCGTCGAGGACGGCGACGTCACGATCGGGAAGATCCCAGCCGGTAGGACGACCGGAGTTGCCCGCCAAGCTGCCGCTGACCAATTCGGTCCAATCGCCGCCGTTGTCGTCCATCCATCGGCTGGCCTCGTCCTTTTTGACAATGATGCCGACGCCCGGCGGCGCGGGGTTGCTGAGGTTCTGCGGTGGATCGAAAGCAACACCCTCGTTGGGAGGGGGGTTCATGCCGCCATACGGCCCGAGCGGGTCGTTGACGACGTTCGGCGGGAAGAGTCCGCCGATCGTGCCGCCGCCGCCCAGGATCGTTGTGCTGTTGCCCGATTCAAAGACGGCGACATAGACCGTGCTACCGTCGGGGCTGACCGCCATGGCCCGCGGGTCTTCCGCTTCAATCACGACCGAAGTCGGACTCGCACCCAGGTCGCTTGGATCGAACACTTGCACGATATTGACCTGCGAGCATGACACAAAGGCGCGCTGCGGTGCGCCCGCGAAAACAACATCCGCGGGCTCGTCGCCTGTTGGTATCGTGGCCACGACGTTCAACGTGTCGAGATTGATGAGGCTGACGGTGTCGGAGACGTGGTTGACGACCCAAGCCTCCGAGTCCGTTCTCGCCCGTACGGAAACGGGGTCCAGCCCGGTGGGAACCGCGCCGACGTGTACCGGCGTTCCCGTGGTGATGTCGAAGACTTCCAGCCGTGCGTCAGCAGTGTTGACCACGAGCAGCCGGCTGCCGTCCGGCGTGATATCGATCGGATGAACCTGCCCGTGCTCCCAGTTGACGAACGAGTCCTCCGCCGGCGCGATTGCGGCAAAGACGCTTGCGATCACAAACGTGACGATTCCCCGATCCATGTTGATCCTCCCCGAAAGCGGCGACCGCTATTGTCTGCCCCGTTGTACACTCAAGAACCAGCCCGATCCTCGTCTCGTTATTCTACCACGAGCGGATGGCGGATGGTACGGGGAAGGTGGAATGTTGACGAAGAGCGATTCACCAGGAGAAACCCCGCTGGAAGCACGCGAAAAGCGTGTCTCCAGCGGGGGTTTCCGATAGTGACATCCCTGTGGCACTCGACGGTCGAGCGTTAGTCCTGCGACAACACGATGACGGTGTACGGGCCGATGCCGACGTTGGCATTGTAGCTCATGCCGTCTTTGGCGCCCCAATTGGCTGTCGTGTCGTACGCATTCCAGTTGCCGAACGACGAGTCGTAGCCGTTCCAATCGCTGCTGAACCGCACTTTCCACGTTCCGCCGCTCGGGAATCCCAGATTGTAGCTGGTGAATCCTGCGCCCGAGAAGTTGGCGACGATGATCACGTCGTCGCCCGCTCCGCCGCTGCTCCAGCGATGGTAGCCGATCACCTTGTTGGTGTTGTTGACGTGGTGGACGTTGACGTTGTTGGCGCTGAGCCCGGCCGTGTTGCCGGCGGTGTTCAGCCTCAGGTCGACCAGGTCGCTGTAGAGATCGACGATACCGCTGTAGGTCGTGGCCTTGGTCCAGTCAAGCGGGTCGGTGTCCTGGAAGTACTCGTCTTCGAGGAACTCCTGCCCTTGGAAGATCATCGGGATTCCGGGACTCGTGAACACGATACCGGCGCCGAGGGTGGAGCGTTTCTTTGAATACCAACTGGCTGCGTTGCCAGGCCAGATTTCTTCGGGCACGCGGGCCTTGCCGTTGGCGACCTCGTCGTGACTCTCGGTGTAGATGACGCGCTGTACATGGTCACCGTTGTAGTTGTGGTTGATGGCATCGCGAACGCTGTACATGTTTCGATCGACGTCGTTGCCTGTGATGATGGCGTCGCGGATGGGATGGACGAAGTCCGCGTCCCACTGCGAATCGAAGCCGGCGCCGCCCGAACCGGTCGTCTTGGAGAGCCAAGCATTGTTCTGCAGATCCTCGGCAATCGAGATCTTCCAGGAAACTGAAGCATCGATCTCATCGTTGATCCACTGCATCAGACTCCAGCCTTCGGCGATGTCGCCTCCACCGCCGTTGTTCTGTGTGCGAATATTCACGGTGGAATCCCATCGCAATCCGTCGGCGTTGAAATCGGTCAGCCAGTACATCGCGTTGTCGCGGAGGTAGGTGCGGACTTCGGTGCGGCCGTAGTCGGGACGGGTATCGCCCCAAGGCGTGCTGGCCCGCCAGTCTTGGAAGAAGTAGATGCCGCCCATGCTGTTGGTGGACCATCCGTCGAACTGCCAGAGGTCGAGGTCGCTGGGACCCATGTGGTTGTAGACCACGTCGATCACGACGGCGATGCCGGCAACGTGGCAGGCGTCGATGAAGTCTTTGGCGTCGTCGGGAGAACCGTAAATGCTCTCGGGAGCGAACGGGTGGGCGGGATTGTAGCCCCACGAGAAATCCCCGGCGAACTCGCAGATCGGCATCACTTCGACCACATTGACACCCAGAGACTGCAAGTGAGGGATCTTGAGAGCCGCGCTCTGCCAGGTACCGGGAACGCCGCCGGCTGTATCATTGAATGTTCCGATGTGCATTTCATAGATGACCATCTCGTTCCAGCTCGGCGTCGTAAACGAGCTCCAGCTGTATGGGGTGTCGTCCATGATTACGCTGTTGCCGATCGAATTGGTGACAGACTTTGCGTGTGGGTCGTTCTTCCACAGCGTGCCGTCGATCACGAATTTGTATTCGTCACTGATGGCGGCTGTGCCCACGTCGACGGACCAGTTTCCGCCTGATTCCGATGCGAGCGGGTTCGCGGTGGCGCTCCAGGTGTTGAAATCGCCGGTGACGTGTACCGACGTCGCGTTGGGCGCCCAGACGCGAAAGGCGACGCCACCCGAGTAGGGGATTGCGCCCATGCCTGTTTGCGACGACGGAATCAGGGCGGCTGTGAACGAGTAGTTGCTGCCGCTGTTGTTGTCCCAGATGTTTCCGCCCCAGTTGTCATAGCCGTGGAAGTAGTAGGTGACAGTGCTTCCCGGTGCGTAGCTTTGCGAAGGGGTGTGTTCCCACTTGGAGTTGCCGCTGACGTTGCCGGCGTAGCTCATCTGAGAAGTCTGCCACGATCCGCCATCAACCTTGATTCCGATCTCACAGTGCAGGCCCCAATAGTCCTGGTTCATGAGGATGGTGTATGTCCCCGGATTCTGCGCGTCGGTGTGCCTCACGAAGGAGCCGTAGACTCCGATCCAATTTGGAAAGGCCTCGGCGGTCTGCGCCGCGAGAAGCGTTGTGGCCAAGAGGACGGTAATCGAAAGGACGGGGGATGCCGCGCCGCGGCGAGTCGGTTGTTGGGCCTTCACTATTAAACTCCTAATTAAAGCACAAGACGAACCACTGGTAGGAGTGTAGCAGGTGGGCGGATAGTAGCAACCGTGGCCAGGGTCGGAAGCAGGGTTTCTTGAAGCTACACTGCAATATGGGTTCGTTTGGTAATATCGCGCTGTTGCTCGGGGACCGAACCCGCGTTTGGGGCCTGGAATTGCTGTTGTCGTGGGTTTTGGGTGGATTCGTTTCGCGCATGGCGTTTGGTGCTCCTGGGCGGGTATCTGTAGGCGCTGTCGATGCGCGCGGCGGACCCGCACTCTAATAGCTAGCCACCTGATCTGTTGGGATCAGAATAGGCACAGCGCGCCTGTTTCGAGAGCGGCAATCGCGGTTTTCTGGGTGTGGTGTCAGCCGGACGTGTCGGGCACGTGTCCGCGACGATCACCAAGCACCCACCTGCAATGCTCACCGAGTCACTTCGGGACGATCACGCCGCGTTCTGCTGCTACGCGCTCAGCCTTCTCATACCCCGCGTCGACGTGGCGGAACACGCCGTGGTGTACGCTGACCCAACTCGCGCCTCAGGCGGTGTTCAAGAGTGCGTTCAAGATCGGCCAATCGGCGATCGCGTCAACAGGTGTCTTCATACTGCTGCCGCAGGACCCCGCGATGGCATACGGCTAGGCAATCGCCAAATCCTCAACACTTATGACGGTGCCATGATGATCGACTCGAATCGTCTTTCCGGCGACAGGGAGGCTGTCCCCCGCAAGCTGTCGTGCACGCATCGCGAGCAGACGCGACTCACACTTTCCGGACACTGCGGGAGTACCGTCGCCGCGAGATGTAACGTGTACAGAAGCTCTCTCTTTCAATCGCGCGAGACCGCCCGATCTCGGTAGGCGCGAGCGTTGATAGGGCGTGATTATCGCAGTTGGTTTCGTCTGCGACGCGTGTTCCTCCCACGCAGGGTCAAAGATTGCATTTTCAGATCCGTGATGGCTGACCTTGATTACACTGCACGATAGTGCAAGCCCGTCGCGGCGGCGATCGGAGTCGGAAACGACATCTGACCAACTATCAGATTCTGCGTCTGCACCGAGAATGATCCGCGTATCGCCAAAGCGAACATGAAGAACGACGGATAGCCGGTTGTGGATTTGCCGGCTGTAGGACGTGGGGTCGAACCGGTCATCTGTGAGGCAGTTTCCCAGTTCGGTACTATGCTTGTCGAGCTGTCTACTCGACGGCGCAAGAGCAGCAATCGACATCAGAACGCGGCTATTGTCGTCGATGGTTGAGATCATTCGTTCGTAGATGCTCTTGTTGTACCCTTGGGGGCGGCGATACCTCGCCGGATCTTTGGACTTCCGGTGTTCCTTGGTGTGTTCGAACAGTTTCTGAAGTTCATCCTGAAGACGTGTTCGCTCGGGATGCTTGCCGCGATTCTGCTCCTTGAGAGCTGCGAAGACCTTCAGCAACATTGGTTCATCAGCCGGAAAACACCAGAATCTCTCGATCCTGATCTCCTCTGCCGCAAAGAGCTGCCAGAATCCGTACAGGTGATCTTCGTGAGGATGTGTGATGCAGGCGAAGTCCAGCTCCCCAGCGCCCAAGTCGCGTCTCGACAAGAGAAACTGAAGTGTTTTGTTTTCGGCGGGGTCGGGGCGCGGAGAATAGCAATCGACGACACCCCAATGGAATTGACCGTGCTGCGATTCGTGCGGAATCTGTAGGATGATGCTCTCGCCTACGCCGGAACCGATTACGTGCAGGCTCAGCAGCGAGTCGGCGGCATCGAGCTCATTCGCCATCCAGCAACTCGGCTATCTTTCTGTCTATATCCTTCAGGTCTTTCGGCGAAAGCTCACGCGAAGGGAGGGGTCGAACAACGGGCTTTTCAGTTCCATCAGCGTATCGGTCAACCCAGAAGAAGAAACCTTCGTCCTCGCGCAGATCGACCTTCCCCTCCTCGAAGACCGTCCGAGGGATCTCTATCCAAAACTCCTCGTGGTCACGGAAGAGGGAAGCGGCGACGTCAGTGTTCCCGATCTCTCGAATCACACCCGTCATTTCGTCGATTTTGCGTGGCGCTGCGGAAGCTGAGAAAGTGACAGTGATGCCTTTGGCAAGTGCTACACTGCGCAGGTGCGCGGCGGCATCGTCAAGATTAAGCGATATTAGTAACTTCTCTAACTCTCCAATCCCGCTGGCGGGTATGGGAATGCGAAATCCTCCGACCACATGAACCTCGGACTTCGGGCCGCAAGTTGGAACCTCCCTTTCCACGGAATCCAATTCATCCGGCTTGGATGGGCGAAAAACGCGATCTTCTTTGCCCGTTTTCCGGCTGTCTTGGTCGTTTAGATAGGAGGGCTGCTTCCACTTGATTTCCCCAGAGATTCCGGATCGAGATCTGCGGTTTGTCTGCCGAGTGCCTGTTTGCGAATAGTTCAAAAGGTCGGGTGTCATGGCTGCACTATTCTCGGGTAGGCTTCAGCAAGGCAGTCGAGCTTGCGTCTTGTTTCGGCAAGGAACTTCTCGAGCTTCTCCAAGGAGTCTTCGTTCAACTGCAGGACGACCGATTCGTCTTCTCGGGCGTCATCCTCGATGTGGAGCCGAACCAACACTACGGACACTTGGTCAACAATGGTCGTCTTCTCAGCGTCGAATATGGGCCGAAGATCGCAGTATCCATCGACGTCAACAAGGGTCTTCACGATGCCTCGCGAAAGGCGGTCTCTCTTGCGCAATCGCTTGGCTCGGGGTTTCTCGCTCAGCAGCGCGATGAGCGATTCTTTCCGCTGTCCAATCAACTCAGCGAGTGCCGGAAACGCGCGGGCGAGTTCGTCAATCACGTGGTTTTCGTCGAGACCGCAGTCGCGCTTTTGTCCAGCGAGATAACGCACAACCTGCACCGTCAAGTGGGCACTGTACGGCGGGACGTCAGATTCTTCCGCAAGGCGACGTGCCACGTCAACCATAGCCCCGACAGCGGTCTCCGTATCCATGAGTTCCGCGATCTTGCTGAGCGCTGCGTCGTCAAGCTCAAGAATGAGTTTTAAATCGTCCTCGAACCCAGTCGGAAGGAAGAGCTGTGTCATCCTTGCTGTCCCGTCGCGTCAAGACTCATGTTTCCCTCCTGTAGGTGCCTGCGAAGTCTACCATACCGAGCCAACACGGATCAAGGTGTCCCGCTCAACACCCTGATTATTGGACCTGCGGGCACAGTGTCAAGGAGGATGCTTCACGCTGTTCCAGATCAACGGTCGATGGCAAGTCGCAACTCTCGTAGCTATCGGGCTCCCGGTCTCGCGAGCTTGACCCCACGTTCCTCGGCCACCTGGATCGCCTTTTCGTAGCCGGCGTCGACGTGGCGGAAGACGCCGGTGGCGGGGTCTGCGGTGAGGACGCGCTGGAGGCGTTGGGCGGCTTCGGGTGTGCCGTCGGCGATGGTGACCTGGCCTGCGTGGATTGCATAGCCGATGCCGACGCCGCCGCCGTGGTGCACGCTGACCCAACTCGCGCCGCAGGCGGTGTTCAACAGCGCGTTCAAGATGGGCCAATCGGCGATAGCGTCAGAGCCGTCCTTCATGCCCTCGGTTTCGCGATTCGGTGAGGCGACGGAGCCGCAGTCGAGATGGTCGCGGCCTATGACGATCGGGGCGGAGATCTCGCCGCTGGCGACGAGGTCGTTGAAGACGAGGCCCATCTTTGCTCGCTCGCCGTAGGACAGCCAGCAGATGCGCGCGGGTAGCCCCTGGAATTCGATGCGCTCGGCTGCCAAACGAATCCAACGACACAGATGCTCATTGTGCGGGAACGTCTCCAGAACGGCTTGATCGGTGCGGGCGATGTCTTTCGGATCGCCGGAGAGCGCCACCCAACGGAACGGGCCTGAGCCTTCACAGAACAGCGGCCTGATGTAGAGGGGCACGAAGCCTTTGATATCGAACGCATTATCGACGCCGACTTCGATGGCTTGGCCGCGGATGTTGTTGCCGTAGTCGAAGGTTACCGCGCCGCGTTTTTGGAGTTCGAGCATTGATCGCACGTGCTCGGCCATGGTTCGCATGGACTCTTTGACGTAGTGATCGGGGTCGCTTTCGCGCAGTGCGTTGGCTTCTGCGAATGTCATGCCGTTGGGAAGATAGCCGACCAGCGCGTCGTGGGCGGATGTTTGGTCGGTCACGACGTCGGGTGTTATGCCTCGGCTGATGAGTTCCGCGAGCGCGTCGGCTACGTTGGCTACGAGCGCAACGGAGAGCGGTTTCCCCTCGGTCTTTGCTTCGTCGCACCACTGGAGTGCCTCATCGAGACACTCGGTCATCTTGTCGCAGTATCTGGTGTCGATGCGTCGCTTGGCGCGGGCGGGATCAATCTCGACGGCGAGGCAGACGCCGTCGTTCATGGTGACGGCCAGTGGCTGAGCGCCGCCCATGCCGCCGAGTCCGCCGGTAACGACGAGCTTGCCCTTGAGCGACGGGGTGTCGTATTCAATCCGCGCGAGCGCGCCGAATGTCTCGTACGTGCCTTGCAGGATTCCCTGCGTGCCGATGTAGATCCAACTGCCGGCGGTCATCTGCCCGAACATGGTCAGGCCCTTGGCTTCGAGCTTTCGGAAGTCGTCCCAGTTGGCCCAGTGCGGGACGAGGAGCGAGTTGGCGATTAGTACGCGGGGTGCATCGGGATGGGTCTTTGCTATGCCGACTGCGCGGCCGGACTGTACTAGAAGGGTCTCGTCGTTCTCCAATTCCTTCAACGCGGTCACGATGCGGTCGAAATCAAGCCAACTGCGTGCTGCTTTTCCGCTTCCGCCGTAGACGATGAGTTCGTCGGGTTTTTCGGCGACGTCGGGGTCGAGGTTGTTCATGAGCATCCGCATGGCGGCTTCTTGCTGCCAGCCTTTGCAGGTGATTTTCGTCCCTCGGGGGGCGCGGACGGTTCTCGGCTGTGATACTACGGTGTCGCGTGTGGTCATTTCAATGGTCCCGTTTCGTGTTCCACGGACTGCGGCACATTCTGCGATCGCAAAAGCGCCAGCGATGTCTCGATGTCTTCTCCAAACCGCCGGTCTTTGTCGGCGTGCGAAATCGACTCGCGCACGACCTTGTGGGCAGCGCGGGGGCCGACGCCCGCTTTGAGGGGTTGGCGATAGTCCAATGCTTGGG
>JAJDDU010000590.1 GCA_029260155.1 Phycisphaerae bacterium
GGAGAAGACAAATGAACCGTTCAACTTGCCGTCAGCGCATCGCGATCACAAACCGACTCCACCGCACAGGCCCCGTGTTGCTTCCCCTCTTCGCGATGATCGCGGGATGCCCGCTCGCGCCCGTGACCACCGATCAGTTCGAGATCACCGGCACGGAATTGACCTGTCCCGGCGATCCGGTCGAATTGGGTACGACGCATACCATCTCCGTGAACGTTGTCGGCGGGTCTGATGCGTTCAACGTCGTGACGAGCATCGCGACCGTCTGGTCCTACGAAAGCACCGACGGCGGCGACATCGCCCTGCTAGACTCCGACACGCTGTTTGAGAGGTTCCTATCGGGAGAGGCCTTCGATACTTCCGGTGGCCAGGGAACAAGATCGAACCAATTCGAGGCCACCGCCGCCGGGACCGTCACGATCACGGCAGACATCACCCTCACCGACATTCAAAACGATGTTGTGACATTCCGAAACGTCTGCATCGTGAATATCGCCGTTGGCTCGGACACGAACGACGACATCGACGCCGAACTTTGCTGCACCGGAACCTGCGAGAACGGCTGCGCCTCGGACGCCACCTGCTGCGACGAGTTATTCTGCCTCAACGGGGAGTGCATCGCGTGTATTCCGGCCAGATTCCAGTGCGAAGACACATCCGAGTGCTGCGAGGATCAGGGGCTTGAGTGCATCGACAATGTCTGTCTGCTCAGCGCCGAAAACGGCGAAGAAGAAGATGGCGACGACGACGCTGACAGTGTGAACAACTCCATAGACAACTGCCCCCTGATTCCGAACACCGACCAAGCCGACGCCGACGCCGACGGGATCGGCGACGTCTGCGACGTCGGAGGCACGTGGGAATTCACTGTCAGAGTCACGGCCGCCAGCGGTGCATGCCTGGACGAAACCGGCACCGTCAGGGTCACGCAGATCACCGTCGTCCAAACCGGCACCGACGTCGTGCTGACCGGATGGGTAAACAGGCCCACCAACATGCTCTCGGGCACGTTGATCGGAACCGCATTCACATTCAGCGGCGAAGTCGCCGAGGACGGCGCAATGACGCAGAGCGAATACACAACGACAATCAACCCAGTGGATTCACCGCTGACCTTGACCGGCACCGAAGCCTGGACATGGAACAGAACCTCTTGCCCGAATGGCGCAGCAGACGTCACGGCCGTGAAGCTGTCAGACTAGCGAGGAATGCACCGCCAGACCGCGTTGTGAATGAATCGGCGCACTTCGGTCAGGCGTGCTCGGGCACCAAGACAATCAGCCCCGCGTTGCGCAACGCCTTTTCGACCGATCGCGTGTCCGATCCCGCCACACGCAGATAGAGCGTCGGCTCATCGCCGTCACGCCGCATGGAAGAGACGACCGCGCTGAGAATGTCGCCATCGAACAACTGCAATGCCTTGAACGCATCGCAAAGATCATCGCGAAGTTGCGGCAGCGCGATCTCGACGCGCCGGCCTTCCTGACCGAGCCCGAGGAGTTGCTGAAACGCGCGAAGTGCGTCCTGACGCGTGATGATGCCCACCAAGCCGTCGTTCTCTATCACAGGAAGGGCGTTAAAGCGATTGGCGATCAACATCTCCAACGCTTCATCGAACGAGGCGTTCAGACAAATCGAAACGGGCGCGGCGTTCATGATCTCCGAGACGAACAACTCGTCGCCCAGTGTAGCGTCGTAACCCACCGCGGACCGAACGTCACGATCCGTCACGATCCCAACGAGTCTCTTGCTCCCATCAAGCACCGGAAGTTGGTGGCAGTTGTGCACGCGCAGAAACTGCTGCGCCAGCGAGACACGATCGTTCTCGCGAACAGTCTTCAGGTCACGCGTCATGTAGTCAGACACGAACATACAAGCATCTCTAAGAACCGAACGCCGGCAACGAGCAACAGCGTGCAGGCCAGTTTTCTACGCTCTCTTTTCGACCCCCAGCAACCGGGCGAGCGACGACAGCGCGAACGGCTTCTCGATACGCGAAACCCCCGTCACCTGAGTTCCAGCCTCCGTCGGAGCGGTCATCGTACGCACGATCGTGACGGACTCATTGCGCGAGCGAGCGTGCGATTCAACGGAGTCTGCATCCCCATTCGGAAGATCGTCGGCCACAACAATCGCGTCTGCCGGGCACTCCTCCAGCAACTTATAGACCGAAGCAGCCGATTCTGCCACGCCAACATCAAACACCCCGTCGAAATAGGCCTTGATGGACCAGCGCGTGAGGCGATCCGGCTCCACGACCAACAGTCGACGGCGATGGCTGGCCTTCCGCAATCTTCCGCTCCGTTTCTCGCCGGTTACGCTCATAGCTCACTCGGACGCCATGTTCCGATTCAATGTGCAATCGTAGTGTAGGCACAACTCGTGCCAAGCTGCGTACAATTCACCGCTTGCGACGACAATCCAAGCTACAGACACCCGCATTTGTCCATGCGGGATATGCCACATGGCTGCGGGATACACCCCATCACACTCACGCGAGACGAAATGACATGCCGTCGGGCGGGATGTACCGATATTCTGGCCGTTCATCGAAACACGTCCTGCCCGAGGACGACGCCTGTATTGCACTCTTGTGCGATTGCACAACAAGCTGGCATGATGCGCGCCGCTGAGGGCGATTCATCGCCGCATTATCATGCCGAAGGCCCCCTCGTCCGCGCCGTCCGACGCACACACGCGGACCACAGCCAAGTCTGCGCATTTCCGATGGAACGTAACGTGGCTATGATTGTGAAACCGGAATGCGCGAGATGGTGGTTCGTCGCATAGCCAACGCGCGGCGGTTGCGACGGTTTCTTGGAGGTTCCGATTCGATGTCAGAAGATCGCATTGTCCAGTCGCTCGCGGACGAACACAGGATCGTCACAAGGCTCGTCGACAACGTGAAGTCGGTTGTGGCGGTGATCCCGAAAGTGAATCGCGGTGAGTGGTTGGCCGGGATACGCCTGGAATTCGGACGTCTGCGGGTCCACATGAAGCAGCACATCGAGGGCGAGGAGACCGGCGGCTTCATGGAACCGGTGCTAGAGCATCGTCCAACCCTCAGTGCCGAGGTGCAAAACCTCAAGGACGAGCACCTCCAGTTCGCCAAGTTGCTCGATGGGATTTGGGACGAGTTATCGTCCGTAACACCCGAAGACGACCTGCTCATCGCAGACATGTGTCATCGTATCCAACACGTGATCTCGGCAATCGAGCGCCACGAAGAGCACGAGGAACTGCTGATCACATTCGTGTTCAGCCAGGACATCGGTGGGCAATACTGAGCGGCACCGTGCGCTGAAACGCTTCTTGTTCTCCCGTTGGATTCGGTGGCGGTGGCCCTATCCGAGCGTATCCGTGGCGGCTGATGCGGACGGCCGCGCCGGATCACGCGGCGCCTTTTCGATCTCCGTGATCATCCGACCTCGACGCCAGATGCGGATGTCACCCGTCGATTCGCTCACCGTCATGGCGATACTCTTGGTGGCTGCGGTGATGGCAGCGGCGGCGGCGTGGCGGGCCCCAAGCCCTTGTGGCAGCGGCGAACCTGGTACGCCCGGCGTGAGTGTCGTGCCGGCCGACATGATAACGCCCGTGCCCTTGAGCACGAATGCCCCGTCGATCGAAGCAAACTCCTTGATCGTCTCGCGCATGGACTGATCGAGAATGTTGCGCTCCTTCTCAAGGTAACCCTTAAACGGATTAATGATGTTCTGTTGACAGTATTTCTGCACTTCACGATAGTCGCCGACCACGATGAGGGTTCCGATAGGCTTGCCCTCACGGCCTTCGTGGGCGAGCTCAAGCATCAGCGTCAACACACGCTCGAAGACAACACGACGGATGTGCTCGGTGAGTTTCGGTTGCCCGACGGACTGAAACAGCTCGTACTCCTGCCCGACCTCCATCACCACCAGCGTATCCACCCGCTTGCCCACAACGCCGGTAAGAAAAACGAACACTTCTCCGGCCTGAAGCATCCCCTTGGAGAACGCCATCAAGGTGGCCATCTTAATCTGCCCCATGCGCGTCAGATTGAATTGAGGCACGGCCAGGTGCTTGACCTTGAAATCCTCGACCCGTTGAATGTCGCGATCGTCCCGCGTGATCAGCACGACCGTGGTCGGCGGTTGGACGGAGTTTTGCAATCGCGCGATGTCGTTGATACCGTCCGCGTACGCCATGAGCGTCTCCGCCGATGCGGACTTCGCAACCCGACCGGCGGCGTCGATGATAGCATTGGAAAAATCGCTGCTGTCTTTCGCCAAAGCCTCATCCTTGTGTGGCACAGGTTCGGAACCGACGAACCTGGATCACCGGCTACAAACCGGTGCCACATGGGGTTGGTTCCACGCTGCACGCGAACTATACTTCGACCAATGATTCGGTACAACTTGTGGCTCTTCCTCGCAACAACCCTGGCAGCCGGCACCGCGTGCGCCGGCGGATCCGACCCGATCGCTCCGAACATCGATCAACAGGACCAGCGATTCCTCGCCATCGCAGCGCGCAGAACGTACGACCAGTACGTCAAGGACCGCACGATTTACACCAGTCGCTACGTGCCACCGGCGCTAAAGGGCATCGACTGCGAAGTTGTCGTCACCCTTCGCAGAAACCGCCTGCTGCTCGGCGTCGGATCGGCCGGACCCGGACCGATCGTTCGGACGACGATCGAAGCCGCCATCGCAGCCATTCGTAGCGACGAGAACAACACCGATCTGGCAACCCGACACACCGACGATCTCCTCATCGAAATCGAGGCCATCGGCCCACAGGTCGCCCTCGACATAGGGGACCGTTGGCTCGAACCCGCCACGGTCGATCGCATCTTCGAGCCTGGCGTCGACGGTTTCTCGGTCTCATGCGGCAACTTCAGCAAGCGCGTGTGCCCCTCGGAACTGGCCACCAAAAACCTGCTCGCCAGCGACGCCATCAAGTCCGTCATCGAACGACTCCCAGGCCCTCGCGGAACACAGACACTCTCTCGCTTCCGCTCCACACACTGGTATCAACCCCGCACCGGCGACGATGTCGTCGCCCTCCGCCGAGGACTCGTTCTCGTCGCTCCCGACACCGTCACGGCAAAAACCGTCAACTCCGCAATCACAAGCTTGGCCGACTATTCTCTATACCGACAGTTGCCGTCCGGCGCCTTCGCCTACGAGTACGAACCCGCAGCCGACACCTACACCAAAATCGATGACCCGGTTCATCAAGCCGGCGCCGCGTGGGCGCTAACCGTCGCCGCGAACTTCGCAAAATCGGAGTCACTGGCCGTAGCAGCCGACCGCGCACTCGAATTCCACCGCGCCAGAATCCTCAGCATTCCGGACACCGGCGGCGCTGCCTTCGTTGCTTCGGTTGATCGGCGAAACAAGCTGGGGCTCACTGCGCAAATCGCGCTGGCCATGAGCGCACATTCAAACCGCAGTCGCTATGAGACCGATCGGAAACGCCTCGTGCTAGGAATGCTGTGGCTTCAGAAGCCGTCGGGCGAGTTCATCACAGCCTTTCCCCCCGCACGGCGTTTGACCGGCACCGACCGTTATCCCGGCATGGCCCTGCTGGCCCTGCTGGCAGAGTACGAGGACAGACCGGACCAACGCATCCAAGACCCTTTCAATCTCGCCCGCGACTTCTACCAATCGGAGTTCGAGCGCAGACCGACCGTCGGTGCAGCCATGTGGCTCGCACAGCCATTCGCGCGCATGGCCGTCATCACGAACCGAAAAGAGTACGCCCGCTTCGCGTTCACGCTGGCAGATCGGCTCGCGGACCACCAGTTGTCGCCCGCGAACTGCCCTTGGCCCGAACTTCACGGCGGCGTCCTGCCCAAAACAGCGACTGCACCGAACATCGAGACGGCGGTCTGCCTCGCGGCGTGGACGGACGCGATGGCTGCGGCGCAGAAGTTCGGAGACACGCAGCGCGCCGCCCGATACGAGACAGCCGCGCGCAACGCTTCCCGGTTCGTCCTGCAATTACAGGTGAAAGAGGCTGAAACCTACCACATGCGTGTGGTCACCGACGCCCTCGGTGGCGTGCGGACCAGTGTAGCCGACAACCGCCTGCGCATCGAAAACGTCCAGTACGCACTGATCGGTCTGACCGCGTTCCATCGCGCCCTTCTTTCCCCCAGCCACTCGGAAAACGGCACGTGATGACGACTCCCACGTCAAGGACATCCCTGATCGTCCTGTTGGTCGCGGTGGTACTGACGGGGCTAATCGTGGTCGCGGTGGCGCCTGTGACACTGCTCCTGCTGTTAGTAGACGCCGCTCCCGCGCTTGCGCTCGTCGCGATCACGACACTGGCCGGCACTTGGGTGGTCCCCCTGCTGCGCCTCGGCAAGTTACCGCTTCGAATGCAACTGCTAATCGGCACAGGGATGGGTCTGGGTATACTCCCGGCCGTCGTCTTGTTGTCAGGGCTCGCGGGTCTGCTCGATCGAACGTATTGGCTGGTCGTATTGGGATTGCTCGCCCTCGCAGCCATCGGCGCACTGTTCCGCCTGAACGGCGCCCGCGAACAACAACCACCGACGCAAACGCGCGGCGCGTTCATCTGGCTGTGGCTGCTCGTGGTCCCGTTCGCCGCAGTGACACTACTTGTCACTGTCGTGCCGCCCGGATTCCTGTGGGCCAAGGAAGGCGGCGGCTACGACGTTCTCGAATACCACTTGCAGCTCCCCAAGGAGTACATACAAGAGGGACGCATCGCCCACACACCGCACAACGTCTACGGCAACTTCCCCGCCAACGTCGAGTTGCTGTACACCCTGTGCATGGTCCTGCGCGGCGATCCATACGCCGGCGCCGCCACCGCGAAGATCCTCAACGCCCTCCTCGCGGCCGGTTGCGTGTTCGCCGCCTATGTCGCAGGCCGATCCTGTCATTCCGACCACCCCCGTCATTCCGAGCGCAGCGAGGAATCTAGCCGGAATAGCCCTTCAGCCAGATTACTCGCTACGCTCGGAATGACAGGGACCGGGTGGCATGCCCACGCTTGCGTGGGCATGATTCAGTCAAGAGTCAGCATCGCAACGGCGGTAATCACGGCCACCGTCGGATGGCTCACCTACCTATCCGGTATCGCCTACGTCGAAAACGGGATGCTCCTATTCACGATGATCGCCACCGTCTGCACGCTACCCGCCACTGACCCATCGCTGTCGCACCGACAACGTCACACGTGGCTCGCCGTCGCCGGGCTGATGGCCGGCTTCGCCTGCGGATGCAAATACACCGCGATTCTGCTCACCGCGTTTCCGCTGTCGATCATGACGCTGCTGCTGCCGGCGCGCAATTGGACCGTACGGTTCCACGGCGCCATCATGTTCGGTGCGGCGACCCTCATCGCCTTCTCACCCTGGGCGATCAAGAACACCATCATGACCGGCAACCCGCTATTCCCATTGGCCAACACCATCTTCGACGCCCAACCGGAAGGCTGGGGAGAAACAGAAACGCATCACTTCAACGCCAGCCACGCACTCAGCCCGGAGGAATCGTCACTCGCAAGCCGACTCAAAATCGCATGGCAACGAATCCCAGCCGACCCGCTTCAGCGCTTCGGAGTATCGCTCTTCGTGCTGGCGGCGTTGCGACTGCTGTCGCGCGCCCGCAATCGCATCGACCTCATGCTGTTGACGATGTTCGCCGTACAACTGGCGTGCTGGACGATGTTCACGCATCTCTACGCGCGGTTTGCCGTGCCAATGATTGTGCCTTTGTTACTACTGGCCGGCAGAGCGTTCCTGTCGTGGCCATCGCGCAACGCACAACGCGCGCTCACCGCCATCGTGATCGCGGGCGCCGCGATAAGCACGTTCACCACCGGACGGTACTACGTGAAACACCTGTACCACAATGGCGAAAAGCAACCGCTCGAAGGGGCTGAGCAGTTCTTCCTGCAAGGAATGGGCGGCGGCCACGAGCACTTAGCCACCATCAACAATCGTCTGCCCGCCGATGCGCGAATCCTCATGATCGGCGACGCCAAGGCGTTCTACTTTCAGCGTAACGTGGACTACTGCGTCGTATTCAACCGCAACCCGTTCATCGAAACTGTACGCAAAGCAACAGACGACGACGCAATCATGCGCTGGCTACGGCAGAACCAATACACCCACGTCCTCGTCAACTGGGCCGAGGTCTCACGCTTACGCGGATCGCGGTACGGTTTCGCCGAGCAGATTCAGCCGGAGTTGTTCGATCGCCTCACGCGCAGTGGCCTCGAACACATGCAGATATTCATGACCGGCGATCCCCCAAGTCCCTACGCGATTCTCTACCGCGTCCCCGGCAATTGAATACCCGCCGATTCCAACTCTTACTCGGCCGTAACGGTCGCGTCTTCGACTATCACATCGTATACGTAGCCGGCGGTGAAATCCCGATCCAAGCCCAGCGTGCCCTCGATGATCACGACGGTACCCGGTGCTGCGAAACCAGCGAGGGACGTAACCGTAATGTCGTTCGTGCCGGCTGCCCCCGTGCCGTCCTGAATGTGCAGCCAGTTCTTCCCGAGAATACCACGGCTGGCTTTGACCACGCGACCCCGGAACTTGACGGACTTGCCGCTCAACTCAGCCTTCTTCCCGAACAGTTCGGCGACCGTCAAACCGTCAGCCAATTTTTCGATCTTGGCGACCTTTGGCGTTGTGGCCTCTCCCGGTTTGGAAGCAGTCGTAGCGCCCGCAACGGGCGGATGACCAGGCGGTAACTGTGCGGTGGGCGCAGCCGCCGTCGCCGTCGCCGTACCACCCATGACGCGAGCGCTGCCGACGAACTGAATCACGTCGAAGGTTCGATCCAACTTGCGACTGTGGAAGTCGTGCATCGGAATGATGCTCGCCATCTCGACTTCGTCTCCGACGGCGACGGCGAACGTGCTCGCAGCCGCCCAAACGTCACCACGCTCGGTGGCCATCAGTACGTAGGTGTAGCCAGCCGCGTTCATCGTCTCCTTCACCTTGCCACGCAGGGGGTCGGGCATAGGGGATGCCGCAGCCTGAGCTTCGGGCGTGACTGCCGGCTTGGCGCTCGCCGGCTCTTGGGCAGGTGTTGTCTTCGCCGTCGCGCCGGCGTCGGGAGCGGAAGCGGTCTGAGACTTGTTGCCGTTGCAGCCAGCCATCCAAGCAACAAGAAACGCGCATGCTGAAACCGAGAGTGTGAACCGCACGATAGAAACTCCAGTGTAGTACAAGTCCGTCGGCACCCACCACGGATGCCATGGTCTTTCGAGGCCAAGGCCGCCCCAATCTCCGAGTCCGATTTTAGTGCAAGTGACTACCCATGTCATCAGCCCCGGAAAACGGCGATTTGTGGCACCGGTTTTCAACCGCTGGATTCAATAGCGTCGGCGACGAGCGATCATCACCGTCCCGATGATCAGCAGGCTCATGCAACCCGGCTCGGGTACGAGAAACGTCAGCGTCTCGCCGCCCTTGACGGTAAGCGGAACGACGTCTTCGTCGAACACAACCAGTCCCGTCGACAATGGAGGTAGAACACCCGTTGGAGACTGTGGATTGACCGTCAGCCGTGCAATCTCGACGCTTACTCCATCGGGAATCGGTACGGCCGCGGCGGCGAAGAAGGCTGCCGCCTCGGGATTAGGCAGATCCGTCGTGCTAAACCAAGTGCCGGGGTCGAACATGACCTGCGGTACCCAACTGAACGCTGTGGGGTTGAGTACGCCCCACGCGTCGCTGAACTCATCGAAAGAGAAACCCACCGCGCCAACCGCCAAGTCCAACCCCGGGTTGGACCGCAGCCAGAAGGAAATGTCGTGTTCAACGCCCAACCCGCCAAGAACGCATGTCGTCGATCCCGTTTCCGTGCAGCTCAACAGGACGTCCGCCGCACATAGCGAGGGACCAAGCGAACATAGAAGCGTCGCCACCAACAGTAGTCGTGCGATCATGGCAGTATCCTCCTCTTGAACCAGATCCGTCCGTCCCCAAATACCACACCCTCGATTGGATCTAAACGTTCGTCAGTATGCCCCCCGCGTCCGTAAAAGTGAAAACAG
>JAJDDU010000060.1 GCA_029260155.1 Phycisphaerae bacterium
GGGGACCGCACTCGCTACGACCATCGGGACATTGCTTTGGCAGCAGGAACATGCCCTGGCAACGTCCGGCGAAGCGTCGAGCGAATCTCAGGCGGTTCGAGAATTGACTTCCAGCAGCCGCGAGCTGCTAGCCGTGATGGACATCCTCACCACCGAGTCGTCGGGAATCGTTCTCATCGCCCAGCGTCAAATCAAACGCTGTCAAGCCAACATCGCCCAGCTTCTTGATTCACAGGTGTTCGGCGGTGACGACTTATTGCACGAACTCAGCGAAACCTTTGAGAAGATGGTCGCGCAAGGCGAACGGGCTGCGTTCACCAGCGACGCAGATGACAAGAACCTGGAACTCAATCGCTTTGACGCACTCGCCCAGGCGTACTCGGGACTACTGGAGAGGTTGGGCAAGCGAGCCTCGAGCATAGCACTGCAGCAGATGGACCATTTACAGTTCCATCGCATGCGGAATACGTGGGCGATCACGGCTGCTGCCACCCTCTATCTCGCTCTGGTTCTGGTCGCCTTTCGGTGGACAACCAGAAGCGTGGTTCGTCCGGTTACGTCTTTGGCACAGGCAGCAGAACAAGCCAGAGCACATGACGTACCATTCGTCTTTCAGGAGAAGGGTCCGATCGAGGTCAGCCAACTGGTTCGGAGTATAGGCGCATTCGTTGCCGAGATGAGGTCCGCGAAGGAGTCGGCCGTGGCAGCCAGCATCGAGGCTGCTGACACAGCGATGCGTGTCCAGGTGATCATGCAAGCGGCCGCTGACGGGATCATCACCATCGATGAGCGAGGGATCATCGAGTCGTTCAACACCGCGGCGGAGGCGATCTTTGGCTACACGGCGGGCGAGGCGATTGGGAAAAGCATCAACATGTTGATGCCATCGCCTCATCGGGAGGATCACGACGGATACCTCCAAAGATACGGTGACACTGGCGAGAAAAACGTCATCGGCACGTGCCGAGAGTTTGTCGGACGGCGCAAGGACGGTTCGACCTTTTCGATGGAACTGCACGTGAGTGAAGTCCGATTGGGTGATCGGCTGCTGTTCACCGGAATCGTGCGCGACATCAGCGAGCGTAAGGAGGCTGACGAAGCGCTTCGTACGAGCAACGAGAACCTCAGGCAACTCAATGAGCGACTCGATTCTACTGCACGCGAGTTCAAGGAACTGATGCGAAGCGCCACGGACCAAGGAATGTGCACGACGCGATTCGTGAACCCTTCACTCAAGCGTTGCTGGGAGACCAAGGGCTGCAACAACGAGGACTGTCCAGCCTTCGGCCGCAAGGACGACCTGAGGTGTTGGCGGATCGCGGGCACCTTCTGCCGGGGCGAGGTACAGGGAACCGTCGCGCAGAAGATCGAGGACTGCAGGCTGTGCGAGGTCTATCAATACGCCCGGTCCGACTCCTTCCTCGAACTCGGGGAGACGTTTAATGAGATGATGGACGTTCTTAAGGACCGGCAGCTCAGCTTGGAGGAAGCGCTTGCCGGTGCGCATGCCGCAACACGGACCAAGAGCGAATTCCTGGCGAACATGAGCCACGAGATTCGCACGCCGATGAACGGCATTATGGGTATGACGGAGTTGGCCTTAGACACCGATTTGGACTGCGAACAGCGCGAGTTTCTGAACACCGTTTTGGAATGCGCCAACTCGCTGCTTTCTCTTCTGAATGACATTCTCGACTTGTCCAAGATCGAGGCTGGTCGCGTCACCCTGGAGTCAATCGACTTCGATGTTGTCTCCTGCGTAGAAAAGACTGCTGACGTGCTCTCGCATCGCGCCGCCGAAAAAGGGCTTGAGCTGGTCTGTTCCGTGCACCCTGATGTCCCCCGTATCCTGCGCGGAGACCCGACCCGCCTGCGGCAGGTGATCGTCAATCTGGCTGCCAATGCCGTCAAGTTCACAAAACACGGTGAGGTCGTGGTGGAGGTGACCCTGGAAGATCAGATCGACCGAGACGCCACGTTGTTGCTTTCGGTGCGCGACACGGGCATCGGCATCCCCAAGATCCGGCAGAAAGAAATCTTCGAGAGCTTCACACAGGCGGACGGCGCGACGACACGCCAGTATGGGGGGACCGGTCTGGGACTCGCCATCTCGGCACAGATCGTCGAACTGATGGGCGGCGACATTTGGGTGGAGAGCGAGCCGGGCAAAGGAAGTACGTTTTTCATCCGCGTCAGGCTTCCACTTGGCGAGACCACAGGGAAGACCGAGACGAAACTGGCCAGTGGGAGTTCGACTCCAAGCACAAGCCTAGCGGACAGACGAATCCTGGTCGTGGACGACAACGCTACGAATCGACGCTTCCTCCAGGTGACGCTCGAATCGTGGGGCTGTTCGCCCGCTCTCGCGGCAAGTGGCAAGGAAACTCTCGAACACTTGCGCGTTGCTGCCGGTGATGGCAAGCCCTACGACCTTCTGCTTGTCGATGTTCAGATGCCTGAAATGGACGGGATCGAACTCGCCCGGAGGGTTTGCGAGAATCCATCGCACAAAGGGCCTCTGATCGTCTTTCTCAGTTCGCTAGGGAATAGACAAGAGCTCGAGGCGCAAACCAGCTCACGTTGTGACGCGTGCCTGACCAAACCAGTCAAACAATCGGTACTGTTGGACACGTTAATCACGGTGCTGAACCCGGAAGCATCGCCAACCTCTTCCCCAGAATCGCCGCAACCACGTGCAACCAGAAACCGGCGTCGTTCTCGGACCCGTGTCCTGGTCGTTGAAGACAACCCCGTCAACCGCAAGCTTGCCGTCAGAGTTCTGGAAAAGGGCGGGTGCGACGTGATCGCTGCCGAGAACGGCAGCCTGGCGCTCGCCGTGCTGGAACAGAAGTCGTTCGACCTCGTATTCATGGATGTGCAAATGCCCGTAATGGACGGGTACGAAGCCACGAGCCGCATCCGGACTGACGGCCGATGGGACGAGCTGCCGATTATCGCGATGACGGCCCACGCCATGAAAGGCGACCGCGAAAAGTGCCTCGACGCCGGCATGGACGATTACATATCCAAGCCGCTCAAAGCCAAGGAGATACACAACATGGTCAAGAAATGGACCGTACAACGAGGCTCGATGGCTGCGCCGGAGACGGAGGGTCCGGGCGCGGGCCTATTCGGTGGCGATGGCCCACCGCTGCCAACCTGTCGTCCGCTTGACATCGAGACAGCGCTAGAACAACTTGCAGGTGACCGCGAACTTTTGGACGAGACGCTTGGCGACTTCCTGGAAACGCTGCCTGATCTGCTTGCGACGCTGCACTCCGCCGCGTCCGGCGCCGATGCCCGTCAACTCGAGATGGCCGCGCATAGCCTCAGAGGATCTGCATCCAACGTTTGCGCCGAGCCCGTCCGGCAGGTCGCCCAGCGCCTTGAGGAGATGGCGGAACGAGGTGACCTTGACGGTCTCGATCCCGCGCTGGCGGAATTGCAGCAGCGCGTCGAAGACTTGCAGAGATTCGCCGGGACATTAAACCGAGCCTAGATGACTCGCATGGATACCGTACCTCGAATACTCATCGTCGATGACACTCCTGTCAACGTCCGGATTCTCGTCAGAGCACTGACGAAAGCGGGATACGAGACGCTCGAAGCCTCCGACGGTTTCCAGGCGGTGGCGGCGGCCACCGAGCAACAACCAGATCTTATCCTGCTCGACATCATGATGCCGGGGCGAGATGGTCTCGAAGTCTGCAGGATTCTGAAGTCGCGCGAGACCACCGCCGCCGTTCCAATCATCTTCCTGACCGCCAAAACAGACGCCGGACTCATCGAGACAGCGTTCTCGCTTGGCGCATCGGACTACGTCACCAAGCCGTTCAAGGTGAATGAGATCAAGGCCCGCATCTCCCTCCACCTGCAGCTCCTACAGACCCAACAGAAACTCGTTCAGCATAACGAGCAACTTGCGGAAGTGTCCAAAGCGCTCGCCGAAACGAATGTTGAGCTGGCAAGAGCAGCCCGCACAGATCCACTCACGCAGCTGCTCAATCGGGGGGCGTGGGAAGAATCGGCAACGTTGGAACACACGCGTTGGCAGCGACATGGTCGCGGCTACTGCATCCTGATGATCGATCTCGACTACTTCAAGTTGTTGAATGACTCGATGGGGCACAGTGCAGGCGACGACAGTCTCCGGCGTGTCGCGCAGTGTTGCTCGTACTTATGTAGGAGCACGGATGTCGTGGGTCGATATGGAGGTGAAGAATTCGTCGTCCTGTCGCCCGAAACGGATCCCGAGGCCGGAAGTCTGCTGGCCAAGCGAATTCGAAAGGGCATTTTCGATCTTGGCTTACACCACCCCGCGAGTCGGGCTGCGAACCGGGTTACGGCCAGTGTAGGTGTTGCAGGTAGTCGAAGCGGTTCATGGGAGGATGCCCTAAGCAGGGCTGACGAGGCCCTCTATGCCGCCAAGAGAGACGGACGAAACAGGATATGCGTGTGGCCTCCGGTCCAACGGGCACGACCCGATCCAACCGTGAGCCGGACAGGCACACTCTTGCGGCCAGCCTTACGCACAACCGGAGAGGGGACGAGGGTGCTAGTTGTCGACGACAACGTGACAAACCGGAGAATATGCAGGGTCCTCCTTGAGAAAAGAGGATACCGGGTGCGCGAAGCAATCGACGGCTCGACCGCCCTCGCAGAAGTGAAGAGAGAGATTCCTGACCTAATCCTAATGGACGTCATGATGCCGAATATGGACGGGCTTGATTGTACTCGGCAGCTCAAGGCGAATCCTGATACACGCACCATCCCTGTCATCATGGTCAGCGCTCGCCCCGAGACCTCCGACATCACGGCGGGCCTTGACGCCGGTGCAGACGAATACTTGACCAAACCGATCCAACCACAGGAACTCTTGCTGCGCGTCAGATCGGTGGCCGAGCGCCACCGGAGCCGTCAGAATCTGCTTCACCATTGCGAGCTACGCGGTGAGCAGACTCGAGTGCTAAGCCTTCTGCTGGATTTCTGCAGAACACTCGGCGCCACTGACGACCTCGACAGCGCTCTCGAGCAGAGCATCGACGTGACGGTTGCCCTGACTGGCTGCCGTCGGGTCTCAATCATGCTCCCTGACGCCGATCGACAGATGCTGCACATAGCGAAATCGGTCGGAGCTGATGAAGAGGCGTTCCAAACCGTCAGGGTAGCGATTGGCGAATCGATTGCGGGAAGAGTCTTCGAATCTGGTATCCCCGTCGTTGTCAACACTGAACAGGAAATCAAGACTCAACACAACACGTATGAGTCTCCGTACTTCGCCTCCGCTCCGCTTGCCTGTGCCGCACTCGGCGTTGGAGACCACATCGTCGGTGTTCTGAACATGACTGACCGAGTCGAAGGCAGAGAATTCGAACCACGGGAACTGGAATTCGTTGGCATGATCGCCAGTATTGCGGCAACTGCCATTAACGGCATCCTTACCCGTCTGACACGCGATGAGGCTCGCGATATGATTATGGTAGCCTTCGCCAAACTTGCGGAACGCCGCGATAGTGACACGGGCAGGCATGTTGATCGAGTAACGGCGATCTGTCTCATTCTCGCGGAAGAGCTTAGAGGAACGGGTCAGTTCCAACGCCAGGTCGATGACGCGTTCATGCGCGACTTGGAACGCGCCGTTCCGCTTCACGATATCGGCAAGGTTGCCATTCCAGATCGCATCTTGCTGAAGCCGACCAGGCTGACGGGACAGGAGATGGCGATCATGCAGACACATGCGGAGATCGGGGCTGACACGATCCGAAGCGTGCGCGAACGCGCCCCTGACGTTGCCATCCTCGCAACGGCCGAGGACATCGCCGCTTCTCACCACGAGTGGTTCGATGGCTCGGGCTATCCGCGAAAGCTACAGGGGGATGCGATCCCCCTCGCCGCCCGCATCGTCGCCGTGGCCGACGTTTACGACGCTCTGACATCCAGGCGTGTATACAAGGACCCTGTCGGACACGCCGAGGCTGTGAGCATCATTCTTAAGTCATCCGGCACGCAGTTTGCCCCAGCGATCGTCGATGCCTTCATGCGTCGCCGAGACGCCATCTGCCGATGCGCCCGACAACTCGGCGATGACTCTGCCAGGGAGCCCGAGGTTTCAAGCCCCGAAACCGAGCCCGACGCCGCGCAACCCGTCATCATCGGACAGCAAAGCTGAGCTGACGGGCTGCGAAGTCCTTCCTTTAATGATGCTCAGCTCTCTCGCATAAAGAATGTTGGGTAGCATAGTCTGAGTTCCTGCCCGGACGATTCAACGCAACAACGCAATGCGAGAGTGCGCGTCCCTGGCACGAATTGGACGACTGGGTGGGTCAATAGTGGGTCACCCATTAGCCCCCGTTCAGTCAAGGCAAAAAAACTCCCGTAGGCGATTCTTCCTCTGTTCGGTTGAACGCCTGTAGTCGCCGATATCGGCGGCCGTCGCCTGTGGTACGCATCCCGGTCTTCGTTCGTGTGGCTACCG
>JAJDDU010000591.1 GCA_029260155.1 Phycisphaerae bacterium
CCCCTTTCGTCCCGAACACCACCGGATCAGAGTTTCTCCACGGTCTGAACACGTACGTCATTGTCCCCTTTTGCGGTGACGGGAATCTGGATCCCGGCGAGGATTGCGACGACGGGAACTTGAACGACACGGACGCCTGTCATGACGACTGCACGTTCACCTGCGGCGATGGTGTCCTCTGTGACGACCCCGCGTGTACGAGCGGTCCGGGGGGTGGCATCGAGGAGTGTGACGCGGGCGCACTGAACTCTGAGGATTCCGATGCTCCATGCCGGATTGACTGCGGCGCTGTGGGGTGCGGCGACGGAGTGACCGATACCGGCGAGGACTGCGACGACGGGAACGCGGACAACACGGACGCCTGCCGCAACGATTGCGTGTTCAACACCTGCGGCGACGGTGTGGCCGACTCTGGTGAGGAGTGCGACGAGGATGACGCCGCGGCATGCACCGGTCTGTGTCGGGAGGACTGCACGTGCTGTCCCGACGACGACGCAACTGGCGGACCGGACGGTTTCTGCGATTCCTGTGACGGGACGCCAGGCTGCGTCGAGGACAACTGCCCGGACGACGCCAACCCGGACCAAGCCGATTGCAACGGAGACGGCGTCGGCGATGCCTGCGCCCCAGATAGCAACAACGACGGCATTCCCGACTCGTGCCAAACTGGTGTCAGCATCGGACCGATCGACGACGGTGCAACGTTGACCGTCAACGGCGTGCCTGCGGTCGAGGATGACTTCTTCGACTTTGCGGATGGGGACACCGTTTCCTTCGTGACCACCTTCAGCGGGCAGACGTTTGAGGACGTGATTGAGGCGCACTACTACATCGATGTGGCCGTCCATGCCCGGGACTACCCCACCCACCCCGGGGGCACGATCTACCTGGATGAAGACCTGGGCTACACGCCGCACGACATCTTCATCATCACCAGCACGGACACTGGGACGTTCGGCTTCGACCTGGATTTACCGCCGACAGACGATGCAGTGAAGATCATTGGTCTCCACGCAATGGTGCCCCGCGCCGCAATCTACGCGTTGGGCGATCCCGAACACACGGGAACGCCAAGCTACCTGGCTGAGGTGTTCTACGGGACGGTCGAGAACAACGGCGACTTGGACATCGAAACCACGTGCGCGTCCGACGCGGGCAGTTCGTTCAACAAGATCGTCGCACATCGCGTGATCTTCGATACATCCTGCTCCGACGATCAGGACATCATGATCCAGGAGCTGTACGCCGACTACGCCGAGACGGACGACACCGAGATCACCTGGTGGCGGATGGAGTTGACCGACAAGTTCTATTGCGACGACTACGACGGCTACAGTCTCAACGACGAGCTACCGGAGTTGGATTCCCTGAACGATGATGGCATGTTGTGGTTCAAGGCCCGCAACCCGGCCAAGTGGGATCTGGCGCCGTTGATCAAAATCGACGGCGAAGGTCGGTCGTGGGACTTCGACAACTACGACTACGAGGACTACAACTTCTACGAGACCCACCTCGCCGGTCAATTCTACTGGTTCAACGACGACGACTACAACGAGTACGCCCACTTCCTAGGCCCCGTGACCGAGATGGACAGCTTTTCGTGGACGTACTACAACGACTATCTCTACATCAACTTCTTCGGCGACGACGACGACAATTACGACAACGGCGACCGTTTCGACGGCGACTATGGTTCAGCCGGCGACGATTTCTGGAACCCGCTGCTCACCACGCCCGCGCCAGACGGCTACGGCTACACCGCCGGGAGTATCATCTCGCCGATCCACGTGCTCAAGCTGCGACACGGACTCTTCTACACCGAGGACGATGACGACTCGTACGAGACCGAATTGTACATTGCCGACAATCAGGACCTGCTGATTCTGTCCGACACCGGCTCCCTGGATTTCGATTTCTACTACGACGGGGATTTCTACGAGGGCGCGAATGCCCACTGGGTCGTCGAGGAGGGATTGAACTATCTGGGCGACACGCCTTACAGCAGCTCCATCGAGATGGGTATCGTCAGCTTTGATGTGGACCAAGCTGCCCGCAGCGTTTCGGTGGTCGCCACCAACACGTACGGCGACGCCGCACAGTCCTCCATGTACCTCGCCCACCGCCTCAAGACCGCCTACGGCCGTCAGCTCACCAAGGTGCCCATGGTATACGACGGCGGATTGGAACAATGGTCGGTGACGGCGGTCTTGCCCGAGGACGGCGACCACTACTTCTACACCGTCGCCACGCAGAACGACGGCGAATACGGCAAGGTCATCGAGCACGACCTTTGCGTCGGGGCCGACATCGACAACGACACCATCGCCGACATCTGCGACAACTGCCCCGACCACGCCAATCCGGACCAGGGTGACTGCGACGGGGACGGCACCGGCGACGTTTGCGCCATCGCCACCGGCCAAAGCAACGATTGCAACGTGGACGGCGTACCCGACGTGTGTCAGACAGATTGCAACGACAACGGCATGCTCGACGCCTGCGACATCGACACAGGCACCAGCGTGGACTGCAACGGAAACGGCGTGCCCGACGAGTGCGACGTGGGTACCGGCGACGCCGGCCTCAACAAGATCCCGTTCGAGTTTGACCTCACGTCTTCGGGGAGTTGGGACTACAGCAGCAGTTGCGATGATTGCAGCACGGGCGTCGTCGCGCTGCCCTTCGCGTTGCAGCTGGGCGGCGAAACGCTCACCCAGTTCGAGTTGGACAACAACGGTTACGTGGAACTCTTTCGCGACGGGGAGGACACGTACGACCACGGCTACGGAACGTTGGCCGATCTCATCGCGTCAGGGGGCGGTCCGCACCACACCTACATCATGGCCGCCTACGACGACCTGGATTCTTCCTACGGCGGTGAGGTTGGATATCGCGTGGAGTCCGACCGCGTGACGTTTTACTATGATGCTGTACCGACCTATGACGACGGCGACTCGAATTATCCCAACACGTTCCAGATGATCCTCTACGCCGACGGGCGCGTGCAATGGAACTTCCTTTCCGCCGAGTTCTCGAATTACGGCAACGACCTGTTCAGCGGCCTCTATCTGGGCTACTCCCAGCAACAGTTGTTCACGATCATCGAGGACGACATCCCGGTGGAGGAAAGCTGGATGTACTCCCAAGCCGCGCCCTTCAGCGAGGATTGCAACAAAACCGGCATCCCCGACGAGTGCGAGGCCGACGGCGACGCCGACGGGGTGATCGACGCCTGTGACCTGTGCCCTGGGTTCGACGATGGCCTTGACGGGGACGGGGACGGCGTACCGGACGGCTGCGACGTGTGCCCCGGCGGCGATGACAGCGTCGACGGTGACGGCGACGGGGTCGCGGATTTCTGCGACCCATGTCCGACTGACAACCCGGACGACACCGACGCTGACGGCGTGTGCGACTCCGTTGACCTTTGCACGGACGTGGACGGCGACGACTACGGCAACGGGGACAACGGCAACACAGGATGCGCGCTCGGTACTGAGACCGACTGTGACGATACCAACCCCAGCATCTCCCCCGGCGCGCCCGAGGTTTGCAACGGTTTCGACGACAATTGCAACGATCTGGCAGATGAGGACTTCACCACGCTGGGTGATGCCTGCGACGGTGCCGATCCCGATGATTGTGAAAACGGGACGTTCACGTGCAACGTCGGCGGCGACGACGTGGAGTGTGTCAACGAATCGGCAGACACTACGGAAATCTGCAACGGTCTCGACGACGACTGCGACGGTGACACCGACGAAGAATTCCCAACGCTGGGCGATGCCTGCGATGGTGCAGACAGCGACCTCTGTGCGAACGGAACTTTCACGTGCAATGCCGCCGGTGACGGTGTCGCGTGTGTCAACGAGACGGTGACGGACATTGCAGAGACCTGCAACGGACTCGACGACGACTGCGACGGCGACATGGACGAGGACTTCACCACGCTGGGCGATGCCTGCGACGGCGCCGACATTGATCCTTGTGAGAACGGGACCTTCACGTGCAATGCCGCCGGTGACGGCGTGGAGTGCATCAACGAACCGGTCGACCCCGCGGAACTCTGTAACGGACTCGACGATGACTGCGATGGCGATACCGATGAGGACTTCCCCACGCTGGGTGATGCCTGCGACGGGGGCGACGGCGATCTTTGTGCGAACGGAACGTTCACGTGCAATGCCGTCGGTGACGGCGTCGAGTGCGTCAACGAGACGGTGACCGACATCACCGAGACCTGCAACGGACTCGACGACGATTGCGACGGCGATGCGGACGAGGACTTCACCACGCTGGGTGATGCGTGCGATGGCACGGACAGCGATCTTTGCGCGAACGGAACCCTCACCTGTAATGCCGCCGCCGACGGCGTCGAGTGCGTCAATGAGGCGGTGACGGACATCACCGAAACCTGCAACGGATTCGATGACGACTGCGACGGTGCGACGGATGAGGACTTCCCCTCACTCGGAGCGGTGTGCGACGGTGCCGACAGCGATCTCTGCACGAACGGAACCCTCACGTGCAATGCGGCCGGCGACGGCGTCGAGTGCGTCAATGAGGCGGTGACGGACATCACCGAAACCTGCAACGGATTTGACGACGACTGCGACGGCGCGACGGACGAGGACTTCCCCTCACTCGGAGTGGCGTGCGACGGTGCCGACAGCGATCTCTGTGCGAACGGGACCCTTACGTGCAACGCCGGCGGCGATGCCGTGGAGTGTATCAACGAATCCGTAGACAACTCGGAGATCTGCAACGGGTTCGACGACAATTGCGATGGGTTGATCGATGAGGGGTTTGGTGGCCACAGCGACGCGGACAGTTTCGGCGATGACTGCGACAACTGCCCCGATATTGACAATCAGGACCAGCTCGACGCCGACAACGACGACGTCGGCGATGTCTGCGACAATTGCCCGAGCCTCGCAAATACAGACCAGGCAGACTCCAACGGAGACGGTGTCGGCGATGCGTGCACAGCGTCTCCGGGTCCGCCGGCTCCGCAAGACCGGACGAGTGGCGCGGGCTTCGCCGACCTGGATGGAGGGTTCACCGGTACGGGCTGGACCGTTGACGGGCAGATGCTCGCTCGGATCGTGGTGGTAGGAACAATTCCGGGCACGCGGTTTTCCTTTGCCGTGGACGAAGCGAACACAGCCAGCGGCGCGCCGGGACCTGATGGCGGCACGACCTTCGGCTTCGCGGGCGGCGCGGCGATGGGACGCACGTTCACGGCGGAGACGTTGGCCCTGCCCGGCACTTACGCTGTTAACGTGAGCATCATCTTCACCGCCGCAGAGTTGGCTTCTGCCGGGCTTGCCCCAGAGGACATTCAACTACACGTCCTCGATACCACCGTGGATCCACCGATGTGGGTTCCCGCGGGTGTCGATGTCGGCTTGTCCGAACCCACTGGCGTGGTGGGCGACGCCGGATTCTTCATCAACACTGACGGAAGCGTGACGTTTTGGGTGGTGCGCGACGCTCTCAGCGACTTTGCCGTCGGCGCTGCGGAAGAAGAGCCGGTTCCCGAAGAGGGGCAACCGCCGACGACCGTGGTGGATGAGGAAGAGGATACGCCGCCGACCGTCGACGAGCCCGTAGCGGAACAGCCCGTGCCCGAAGATGAGGAGCCTCCGGTTATTATACTGCCGGCACCGGTCGACGAAGACGAAGACGGTGTCCTCGACGACGTCGATCTGTGTCTCGGCACGGCACCCCGTGCTTCTGTCGATGCCTTTGGCTGCGTGATCGAGCGGGTGGTCGAGCAGCCGGCACCTGCGGCGTGCGGTGGAGCACCTTGCGGCGTTCTGGGAGTGCTGAGTCTGTTTCCGATGTTCCTGGGCGTCGTCCAGATGAAGGTGCGTGTCCGCCGGAGATCCGGCAAGCGCAGCAGAGGTCGTTGAGGTAGAATACGAAGCGCGTTGATCGG
Source organism: Phycisphaerae bacterium (assembly GCA_029260155.1). GTDB lineage: Bacteria > Planctomycetota > Phycisphaerae > UBA1845 > UBA1845 > OFTM285. The sequence goes on from JAJDDU010000591.1 coordinate 5,942, forward strand.
ACCCGCAGCCCGTGTGGCAGGCGCACGGCCGGGTTAATCGTTGAGCGGCACTAGGCGCCGACGCGCTTCTTGCGGCGCCTTGGCGGGCAAGGTGACGGTGAATGTGCTTCCGATTCCGACTTCGCTGTCGACGGCGATGAATCCCCCGAGCGTGTGCGTGAGCTCCCTGGTGATGGCCAACCCGAGTCCCGTGCCGCCGTGTTCGCGGGTGAGAGACGCGTCCATCTGCCGGAATTTCTCGAAGATTTCGCCGAACTTGTCTTTGGGGATTCCCGGCCCGGAATCGCGCACTCGGGTCCACACGAATCCACTCTCCCCCTCGCCGGCTTCGACGTTGACGCTGCCCCCTTGCGGCGTGAACTTGATCGCATTGCTGAGAAGGTTGTAGAGAATCTGCTTGATCTTGCCCGAATCGGAATTCATCGCGGGCAGCTCAGGGCATCGGGGCCCTTCCAGCGAGATGTTCTTTTTGTCTGCCAAAGGGCGCACGAAATCGATCAGTGCGTGGCAAGTTTCCAGCAGCGAGAAGTCTGTCAGATGGAGATCTACTTTGCCGGCTTCGATCTTGGCAAGATCCAGCAGGTCGTTGATCAGGTCCAAGAGCGATCGACCGTTCTGGAGGATGTTCGTGGCGTAGCGCAGCATGCGCGTCTTGTCCTCGGGCGGGTCCTTGAGCGCGTCGCGTAGCAACTCCGTGAAGTTGATTATGAGCCCCAGCGGCGTGCGTAGTTCGTGGCTGACGTTTGCGATGAAATCGCTCTTGAGCTTGTTGGCCTCGAACAGGGCGATGTTCTTTTCCCCGAGTTCTCCGAGCTTGACGTCGAGAGACCGGTTGATGGTCTGGAGCTCTGCATGGGATTCGTTGATCCGGGCCAGCATGTCGTTGAAGGCGTCGGCCAACTCCTCGAACTCGTCACGCGTTGCGATATCGGCTCGGACGCTGGTGTCGCCGGCGGTCACCTGCTCCGCGGCACTGCGCAGTCGCCGCACGGGCGACAGAATCAGCCGTTGCGTCACGAGGTAGAACACCAAGATTGCAAGGAACCCGCCGCAGAGGCCGGCCAGTAGCAAGACGATCGCGCTCCAATATCGGTTTTCGTGCTGCACGGCACGACGGACCTCGATGATGCCTCGGAGATGCCTTGGCAACGGATCGGTTTCGGATGCGCGCACCGCCATGGCCAATCGCAGGTGTCGCCCGCCGCCATCGCGGTGAAACTTGCGGACGTATTCGAGCGTCGGATCCTGGCGGAACTTCCTGAACGCTTCGACCAGGAAGCCCCTTGGCGAGACCTGACGAAGTCGCGGTTCCTGCTCGACCGACAGGAGATTCGGTACGGGGTCGGAGATGCCCAACGCAGCCGCAGAGTCGGGCCAATCTCGCAGGAGTTGCGATTCCGCGCTGGACCAGTCCTGAGAATCCACGTTCGCGGTGAGGCGAGCGGCCCAGGTGAGTTTCTCCGTGGCGCGAACCTCCGCGGTTTCCGAGAGGCTGCCCATCTGCACCCATGGAAGGTAGAGCGTGGCTGCAAGGATTAGCAGCACTGCCACCCCGAAAAGGATGCGGCACTTAGCTGCCAGCGAAATAGTGGGCCAGACGCTTCGACGCATGGTGCGTAGTGTAACCGATTTTCGCATGGGCGGAGCATTCTTGGACGGGTTACTGGTGGCGCACGGCGGCACGCGAGTTGGGGCTGGGTTGGCAACGGTGGACGGCGTTCGTCGGCTCGCTTACGGTCGCGTTCGGTAGTGCTACGGCTTCGCGCTCTCTTGTGGGCGGTTTGTTGACACCGGGGTGTACGGGATGAGCGCCGAGAAACCGCTCTATACATTTTCGTTTTTCCAAGTCCTCGCCGGCGCGATGCTGACCATGACAGCCGTGTCGATGCAGTTTCATTTCGGGGAGTACGTCGCGTCGGTCGGATACAGCGTGGATGTCCTGGGTTGGATTACCGGGATCGGCGTCGCCGGCACGATTCTCCTGCGGCCTCACGCGGGCACGTGGATCGACTCAGTTGGATGTCGGCCCTGTTTCGTGGCGGCGGCCGTCGGCGGCGCGATCGCGAACTTCAGCTTTCAGTTCGCGACGTCATTCTGGAGCATCTGCGCGATTCGCACCTTGATGTCCGCATCGCATGCGACGTTCCTGACAACGGTGGCTGTCTATGCCGCGCACGCAGCCTCGCCCCAGCGGCGTGCCGAGAGCCTGGGTACCGTCGGGATCGGCGGGTTCATGGGGATGATGATCGGCCCGACCGTCGGCGACGTGATTTTTGCGACGGCGGCAGGCGCCGACGGGACGTTTCCACTGTTCTTCAATATTGTGGCCTGCGTCAGTCTGTTGGCTGGGTTGGTTGTCATCAATGTTCGCGTTGACGCTCCGGAGCGTCACGCGGATGCGCCGCCGTTCTGGGCATTGCTGCGTCGTCATTGGCCAGGCCGAATTCTCACCGTATGCGTCGCGTTTGCAGCGTGCCTGACGATTCAGATGACGTTTCTCGAGCGATTTGCGCATCACCGTGGGTTCGAGGACATACGGTGGTTCTTCCTTGCATACGGGCCGACGGCGATCGTTCTCCGCATTCTCGGGCGTCGTGTTCCGCAGCGTTTCGGGCGTCGTCGCGTCTGTGTGACCGGCTTGTGCATCATGGGAATCGGTGTGTTGCTGTTCATTCCCGTGCGGGCGAGTTGGCACCTGGTGTTCCCCGCGATGCTCATGGGTGTCGGGCATGCTTGGATTTTTCCGTCGATGGTCGATCTGGTGGCCGACGCCATGCCGGTTGAACACCGCGGGCTCGGGACTTCGGTCGCGTTGGGTGCCATGGACGTGGGTTTCATTTTCGGTGGCATCGCTTGGGGCCAACTGATCGCCTGGGTTGGGTTCGAGGCTACGTTCGTCGCCGCGGCTGTGGCCACGTGTGCGGTGGCGGTCTGGTACGCGATTGTCGCGCGACCCCCCCGGCGTGCGAGGGGTCAAGACCAAACGCGACTCGTCGGTTACGGACAGTCCTCCAGATCGTCATCAGCCTCCGAATAGTTGTCCACGAAGGCGGTACGGTCGTCGCAATCGACGTCGACGTCGCCGTCGCAGTCTGCATCAACGAGCGGATTGTACTCGGTATCTCCAATATCAGACGGGAACGCGTCGTTGAAGAAATCCACGTCGTCCATATCGGCACCAAACATGGACTGGGCGTTAAAGTCCCCATACACCGTCGGCGTCAGTTGGATCACTGAACCCGCTCCGTCGAGCGTCCCGTTGTTCGTATAGGTGCCGGTGTAATAAATGTTGATTCCCTCATTGTCGAGCGTGGCCCCACTGTCGATCTGCAGGTCGACCACATAGAGAGCCTCCGGAACGCCGCCGCTGGAAGGCGCGTGTGGACACGAGATAAGTCCTCCCACGCTGATCGGCGTGCTGCAGTAGTAGTTCTGGAGGATGCGCGTGTCCTCATTTGCCGGATATGCGACCTTCTTCCATCGGCGGGCGCACGGGGAATCCGTGAACAAGACGTGGATCGGATCGTCATCGTCGTCCAACATGAAGTAGCCTGCATAATCCGGTCCGAAGGGATCCAGGGGGTTGTCCGAATCCACCGCGTTCAGTGTCACCTTCTCGGCGTCGAAGTCGATGATCACGGTTTCGTTGTTGACGATGCGCACCAACTCGGCGCTGACGAGGAGGGAATCGTCAAACGTCACGTCCAACTCGGCTCTGGCACCGCTGGCCACCAGCGCCCCACCGAGCTCAAACTGGGTGGTCTCGATGGTGTTATTTGATCCGGTGAACGTCAAGATCGAGTTGTCTGTGAGTCCGGCGCCAACCGTTCCCGTTCCCGGGATGCTCAAGATACCCAGTGCGCCCACATCCAAGCTTGCCTCGTCTTTGAGAGTCAAGTCCCACACACGGTCGGGTGGGCCCATGTCGTGCGACGTGGTCACGGTCGCGTCGTCAACCGTCAACCGTCAACTCCTGCGGCTCGAAGTGCTCTGCGGTTCCATTGCCGACCGTAAGCGAGGCGTTGGACTTGACGATCCAGTTGCCGTTGTTGGCCGGGCCGTCGATGACCAACGTAGAGCCGCCCTCCACACGAAAGGTCGGCTGCGCTGACGCGTTCACGTTGAAGTCTCCGCTGCCGGTTCCGCTATCGTCGATTTCCACGTCCACGTAACCCAGAAGCGTCCAGTCGGCATTGGTCCCTCCGACCTCGCCGACCGAACCGATCGTCACCGTCGTGCGCGTCTCCCCGATCCCGACCGACAACGCCCCGAGGTCCACGGTGACGTTTTTCAGGTCTCCGACGATATCTACGTCCCCGCTGTTTCCGACTGAAAGCGCCCCGCCGAGATAAAAACCGCCGATGTCGATGTCGGCGTCGTTGCCCACGTTGATCGTGGTACTTTCGGTGACGTCCCCGCTGGCGTCCAGGCGGAAGAAGTCGGCGTCGTGGCTGGAGGCCGCGATCAAGTCGATCCGCTTCAACGCCCCCGCGACCAGCTTGGTCGGATCGCCCGCGCTGTTGCCGTCCTGCAGTTTGATGACGAAGTTGTCCTGGCCGGTAGTTCCAAACACATCCCCATCGGAAGTAAGCGTCTTGCCGCCCAGCAACACCATGAACCGATCGACCGCCGACCCGCCCTTGCCCTCCAACGACTCGCACGCCGCGGTATCAATGTTGACCTCAATGTCGCTCAGGTCCGTCGTGTGCAGCGCGTCTAGGTTCTCGTCCGGGACGCCGAAGTCCCAGTTATCAGCTTCGTCCCAAGTCGCGCTGAGGTGGCCATCGCCCCACTCAGTCTCGGTAGGCTGGGCCAGCGCTTGCAGGGCGGACGCAGCGCACACCATTCCCACGACCACAAGATTTCTTCTTTGAAACATGGTACAATTCTCCGATACGAAGGTTTCTACAGGTTGCCTCGTCACGCGACGGGGCGCCAATCAGGCGGCGCCGGAGCCTATTCCGGCGTCGCCCGCCTCTTTCCGCTATCACGTCTGCTTGATGGGCGTCAAGACCTCCTTTCTCGTCCTACCGTCAGGAATCCTCATGGTTCACAATCATCAATTGTCATGCCCGGTCCGAGTTGGGCATCCAAGAACAACTCGAAATCACTCACATCGACGTCGCTATCGCCGTCAAAATCGGCGCGCGTGCATTGGGCGAGCAAGCCACCCGGCGGACCTGTGTCAGGGCCGGTGTGGCAAATCTGCATCATACGCGCGTCGATCCGATCGACATGGCAGTCGTGGTTCATATCACCCTTCGGTGCGACCCTACGCAATAGCACCACGTTTGAGTCCGCTCCGGGATCAAGGCCCCCTCGCCAGGCGAGCTCCCCGCGATCATTCAGCGATCCCTGGCCATCGGAGAGCCCGAAATCCGGAAGTCGGTAGAGCGTCTCTCCTCTTAGCAGTACCGCATCCCACTTTCCAAGTTCGGTGTTCCACAGGCCAAAGTGGATGTCGCCTGCGTTGTTGATCCTCGGGGAGCTGGCGGCCCCAATATTCTCCGTTACGTTGGTCGTCTTCAAGCCGTCCCATAGAAGAATCTCCAAACCCTCTCCCCAGATCACCTGCCCCCGGTCGTTCAGGTCCGGACCCTGTGCCTGCGACGTTCCGGAGCTCACTGGGGTCACCTGTCCGTCGGACCAAAACATGATCGTTGATTCCCACGGTGACACATCGAAGTTGAAGCGGGTCCAAGTGAACTGCCGTTGGTCGTTCATCCGGGGTTGCTGATTGTTCAGCCCGACATTCGTTACCATCTCGACGGTTCCTTCGGACCGACGAAACAGAGCGATCTCCTTGTGGCCATCCTCGCCGGGAATCGGGTAACCCCAGACCGCGTCGCCCGCGTTATTGATCGCGGCGTGGCCGCTAAGCAGAGGGAAGTCGCCGTGAATCGGTCCTTCTGAGTAGGTCGCCAAGATGTCGCACGGGACGGCAACCGGGATTGGACATCGTATCCAAACGATCTCCGAAGCGTTATTGGTCGTGGGCCAAGCGTCAAAGGTTGTATCGTCGGTCAGTTTCTCGACCAAACCGTTTGAGAACCGATAAATGTCGGAAATGGTGTCGCCAATTCGGGTCGCCCAGACTACCTCCGAGAGGTCATTGATCACGGGAATCGTCGACCGAACCGGCTCATTGGTCACGCGAACCACCTCGAATCCCGGAGGCACGCCGTCGACGATCTTGATCGGTCCGTCCCCCAGCCCCGCACCCGCTGGGACCGTCGCCGCAAATGTGAGCAAGACACACCCTGCGAAACTCGCGATCATGCCGATGCGCGCGTGCATATTCCCCACCTCTTTCCAGGGCTCGCCAGAACACGCGCCAGCAGACCGCGTGTAACTGCCGCGCGAGCCACGATGCCGTCATGCACCCCACCCTGGGCACAGGACGCGAGGAACTGAACTGAACTGAACT
>JAJDDU010000592.1 GCA_029260155.1 Phycisphaerae bacterium
GCCAAGCATCGACGACCTCGTCGGCTGTACCGATGACTCCTGCGACGAAGTCAACGACGTCATCGTCAATACACCCAACAATGCAAACTGCGACAACACGCTCTTTTGCGATGGGACGGAGACCTGCGACGCACTGCTCGACTGCCAAGCTGGAACACCGCCGAGCGTCGACGACCTCGTAGGTTGCACGGATGACTCCTGCGACGAAGTCAACGACGTCATCGTCAACACGCCCAACAACGCCAACTGCGACAACACGCTCTTTTGCGATGGGGCGGAAACGTGCGACGCGCTGCTGGACTGCCAAGCTGGAATCGCGCCAAGCACAGACGACGCAGTAGCCTGCACGGACGATTCCTGCGACGAAATCAACGATGTCGTCGTCAATACGCCCAACAACGCCAACTGCGACAATGCGATCTTCTGTGATGGCGCCGAAACGTGCGATGCACTGCTTGACTGCCAAACCGGCGTCGACCCGTGCCCCGGGCAGCTCTGCGACGAACCCGGCGCTGTCTGTGCCGACTGCATCCTGGATGGAGACTGCGACGATACCTTGTTTTGCAATGGCGTCGAAACCTGCGTCGCAGGGCTCTGCGTTGCCGGTGTCGCAGTTGATTGCGCCGACACCGTCGCCTGTACAGTGGACACCTGCGACGAACTCGCTGATGTCTGCGTAAACACGCCGACGGACGCATTGTGCGACAATGGCCTATTCTGCGACGGCGCCGAAACATGCGACGCACTGCTCGACTGCCAACTCGGAACCGTCGTCAACTGCGACGATGGCATCGTATGTACGACCGGAGACATCTGTGACGAGGTCAACGACGTGTGCGTCAACACTCCGGACGCCGCACTCTGCGACAACGCCCTCTTCTGTGACGGTGTCGAAACTTGCGATCCCTTGCTCGATTGCCAAGCCGGCGCGCCGCTCACCTGCGACGATGCTGTCACCTGCACGCTCGATGCTTGTGATGAGGTCAACGATGTTTGCCTGAACGTTGCGGCTGACGGCTTGTGCGATAACGGCTTGTTCTGCGACGGTATCGAGACGTGCGACGCGCTATTGGATTGTCAGCCTGGTACACCGCTGGCATGCGACGATACCGTGGCCTGCACCGTTGATTCCTGTGACGAGTTTAACGATGTGTGCGTGAATACACCGTTCGATTCGCTCTGTGACAATACACAGTTTTGCGACGGTGCGGAAGCGTGTGACGCGATTCTCGGCTGTCAGGTCGGGGTGGCGGTGGACTGCGGTGACGCCGTGGCCTGTACCGTCGACACGTGCGACGAAATCAACGACGTGTGCGTCAACACGCCCGACAACTTGGCATGTGACAACGGTTTGTTCTGCGACGGCACTGAATCGTGCGATGCCCTGCTGGGCTGTCTAAACACTCCGCTAGTGTGTGACGACGGCGTGCAGTGCACAGTCGATTCGTGTAACGATATTACTGACAGTTGCGTGTTCACCCCGATCATTGGCTGCCAAAACTGCGTCGACCCCATTGACTGCGACGATGGACTTGCCTGCACTGTAGATTCCTGTACGGCCGGCATCTGCGTCATTACACCCAATGACCCGCTTTGTGCCGACGGACTGTTCTGCGACGGCGTCGAGGTTTGCGACATCTTGCTGGGATGCGTGGCAGGACCAGCCGTGAACTGCGATGACGGTGTTGGCTGCACGGTCGATGCATGCGATGAAATCACCGACGCTTGCGTGAGCACGGCGAACAACGCCCTGTGCGACAACGGGCAGTTCTGCGATGGCTTGGAGACCTGCAGCGCAATCCTCGATTGCCAGCCAGGGACCGCGCCTTGCGATGACAACATCGCCTGCACATTGGACGGGTGCAACGAGGCTACGAACACGTGTGTACCGGCGCCCGCCGATTCCATTTGCGACAACGGTTTGTTCTGCGACGGAGCCGAAACGTGTCACCCGTTGTTTGGGTGCGAGGCGGGCACGTCACCGTGTGATGACGGACTGAGCTGTTCGCTGGATTCGTGCAACGAGTTGACCGGCGAGTCCGGCGAATGCACCAACACGCTCCTAGACGCGCTGTGTGACGACGGCGACATCCTCAACGGGGTCGAGTTCTGCCATCCAAACCTGGATTGCCAACCCGGCGAGCCGCTCGACCTGATTGGAATCCGGTCAGTGGTACGCCAGTTGCCCAGCGGTCTGGACTTTACCACGGGGGCGCCCCCCGCCGATACCGACGCACTACAAGAAGGGTTGCCGTTCGTGGTCGAACTCTGGGCACAGCAACTGCAAGACCCGACTGATCCGGCACTGTTCGGGCTTTGCTGCGTGTTCGCTGATCTCGGCTTCAACGACGGCCTAATGAGTTGCACGAACGTGACCCCATCGCCACAGTTCAGCGGCTTCGCGAGCGGCACGTGTGGTGCAGGACTCGTCAACGAGATCGGAGGATGCACATTTTCGCCTCCGCAGGGCGTTACGCCTGGGTGGGTGCGCATCGCCACGGTAAACATGAACGCAAACGTGGAGGGCTTTGGAAACACGGTTTCCACGCTCCCCGCGGGAACTGCGAATTCTATCTGCCAGTACGGTTCCGTTCCGGTCGGGCAAATGCAGTTTGATTCGTCCGGCGTGTTCCGAATCGGAAACCCGTGTCTCTACGATCTCGACGACGACGATTGTATCGGGCCGGGTGACATGGCCTTCTTCGCTCCGTGCTGGTTGAAGAGCCAAGCCGATCCGGAGTGGGATGCCTTCACCTGCACCGCGTCCGACTTCGATTGTAGCGGGTCGGTCGACCCCGGTGACCTTGCGTTCTTCGCGTCGGGCTGGCTGAAGTGCTGCGACGATCCGACGATCATCTTCCCGCCGCTTCCGTGTGGAGTGCCGATGGGGCAAGCTCTTCCGCCCGCGAGCCGCAAGACCGTCGAGTCATTCGGACTTCCCTATCCCGACGACACCGCCATACGAGAGAAGCCGGTGTCAGACGGCACGGCCACGGACCAACAAGCGCCAAGCAGAGGTAACACCAAGGACTCCGATAGCGTCTCGCTCCGTACACAATCGGACGCCCCCGCGACGAAGCCATCACGGTCGCGGGGCGCCCGCGATGGCTTCGGAAGTCGCTGACTGAACCGAGGCAGCCTTTGGCTGCCGCTGTCGAGCATGGAAGGCCAACAGCAGCCTATGGAAGCTGTCTACCGCTCGCGCATCAAGAAGCGATGTTCCGAGCACGCCCTGGTGCTCGAAACCGTCGGTGTCGAATTCGACATCCGCCACGAAGACGGCGAGTACACTATTCTGGTGGCTGAATCCGACGCAGCCCGAGCACGCGAGGAACTCCATGCGTGCATCCAGGAGAATCGCGGCGGGTCGCGGCGCGTGCTGGTGTTCCCTCATCAAGCCGGCGTCTGGACCGGCGTCTACGGCTTTGTGGCCGTGCTGCTTCTCGTGGATGTCTTCGAAGATCATACCCTATTCGGAATCAACTGGGCGCATGCCGGGCGAACCCATGCGGACCTGATCCAACAGGGGCAGTGGTGGCGCACCGTGACCGCACTTACCTTGCATGCCGACTGGGCTCACTTGATCGGAAACATCGTGGTCGGCGGACTCTTCGGACTCTTCGCGGCCCAGCTGCTCGGATCCGGCTTGGCGTGGCTCAGTATCCTGATCGGGGGAGCCGCCGGCAATGGGATCAACGCCTGGATCCAGCCGGCGCAACATACTTCCGTCGGAGCGTCCACGGCGGTCTTCTCGGCACTCGGAATGGTTGCAGCGTATGTGTGGACGCGGCGGCGCCACATGCCGGCATCCGCGTTCGTCCGATGGGCACCGCTCGTTAGCGGCATCGTCCTGCTGGGCTACTTCGGCGCAGGCGGGGGGCGCACTGACGTCGTCGCCCACTTGGCCGGGTTTTGCTGTGGCCTGCTGCTCGGTGCACTTTACAGCACGCTGGGCGACCGCGTGCTCTTCTCGGCGCGCGTGCATTCCGTACTGGGAACGGCCGCCTTGGCTCTGCTCGTACTCGCCTGGACCCGAGCGATTGGGGCGATGTCGATCCGCTAGTGCGGTGTTCCGTGCCTGAGAGTACCGACACGCAGCGTACTTCGCGGCGATCCCTCTTGCGAACAGCGGCGGCTTGGGTAGTCGTCGATTAGAGCGAGTGTCCTGCTGTCACTGTTCTCGCGGTTTCCTATCACACGTTGCTCAAGAGTCGCAGCCAAACAAAGTCTGCGAATTCTCGGAGCGGATCGGCCGGTGTGCGCCTTATTATAGGTGTGGATTGGAGAAACTCGTAGCGGTGAGGATTGGATGAGTCTGACGCATGTGCAACCGTTTGATGGCGAAGCCCTTACAGCTTCGGCCATGCGAGAACGCGATCTGATCGAACGTGCCAAACGCAACCCTTACGATTTTGGCGTGCTCTATCAGAGGCACTGCGCGGAGCTTCTGGACTACGTCTACCGTCGCACTGGTGATGTGCACGTCACCGAGGATCTGGTTTCCGATGTATTCGTAATCGTGATGCGATCGCTGCCACGATACCGTTTTCGCGGCATTCCGCTCCGATCGTGGCTTTTCAAGATCGCCACCAACACCGTGAACCGCTGGGCCCGGCGGCAGAGGCGGCAGGCATGCGTCGCACTCAAGGCGGATCGCGTGGCGAACACCGAAGCCCCGTCCACACCCCGCGGCGGCTGTGAGTGGCACGTTCAACGTGCCCTGCTAACGCTGCCGCCAAGATACCAGGCTGTTCTCTCGCTGTACTACATGGAGGAGCTGTCCGTTAGGGAGACGGCCGCCATCATCGGATGCCGCGAGGGCACGGTAAGGTCGAGACTGGCGCGAGCGCGAGACGCACTCCGCGAAAAACTCAAAGGACGGAGGTAGCACCGTGCAAGATCAATTGGATCCTGTGGACCAGGCGCTGAAGTCTCTCGCAGGCCGTCAATGGCCCGGAGATTACAACACTCACGAAATGAAGGAGAAACTCATGCACAATATGCAAGCCAATCGAAACACATCGCTCGTCAGCCGCCGCGCCCTTGTGGCTGCGCTGGTTGCCGTCGTTCTGGGGGGCGCCGGCTTCGCAGCGGCGGGCGGGTTGGAGATGGTTCAGGGTTGGTTCATCACCGTGGAAGTAAACGGCGTTCCTGTTGAGGTCGACGATGCCGACATCGACATCCAGACCAACGGCGACGGGGTCACAACCATCACGCTGGACAGCGCGGATCTTGACACGGGCGCCGAGGGCGATGTTGCCACCGTCACCGTCACCGCTACCCAAGACGCGAACGGAACCGTCACCTACGAATCCGACAGCAAGAAGGGCACTGATTCCGGCGACTAGTCGAGCCCAGCACTGAACGCCATGACCCCCACAGCCGCCCGCGAGGCCTAGCGCATCGCGGGCGGCTGTTTCTTATGTCGGGCCAACCGGAGACTGTCCGCCAAATGCCGCCCGAGAAGCGCCATCCTCTCCTCACCCAGGAAGCTCCCGCGCCCCGGCTTCATGGTCTCTTCCTCTCCCTGGATACGCTCACCTGGAACCACTGATTGTCCGATTTACGCAGAGCCACCACGCATGCGATGTTGCTCCGAAATCGCCCAATCGACATGATCCAGCGGGGATTCGCCCGAGGTAATCGGCCCTGAAGGGCACTCGACCGGCCCTCACGACGCCGGAATCGCCGACCACTGACCCCGGACGCAGAAAATGCACGAAGGCTTGATATGCCGGGCGGTTTTCGCGACAATGGCAAGTATCAGCGGATTCGCTGAACGTGTTGGCGTCGCGTGGCCCTGGGGTTTTGTTCCCCCCTTTGGGGCCGCGCGACGCTTTTTTCTTGCGCCATCGAGGCAATCATGACCCCACACACGTGGGCGGTGGTACTCGCTTACCTGACCGTCGCTCCCCCACGAGAGCCTGCGGTTCCACTCCTTGCTGACGCGCTACGGTGTTTGCGATCACCTCCATGAGAAACGTGGGTTGGCGCCGGTCTCACGGTGTTGGCCGCGTCGTGCGAAGCGCTTCAGGCAGGCGGTCGATGAACTCGTTGCGATGGGCTTTGTGCCGAGGCGGCATCTGAGCTTTGTCGCAGGGCATTCCCCGCGCAGATCCTCGAATCCACGCGCCTGAGTGTGGATTCGCCTTGAGCACAGCGGTATACTGTCCCCACGCGCAGCGAGTCCAATCAGGGGAGCGATGAAACATGTCTGAATCCGAGCCGTCAACACCGTCTGATTCCCCGAGCCGGGAAGAGCTCAAGCGGGCAATGAAGGCGTTCAAGAAGCGCTTAAAGCTATCGCGACTCGATGACGAATCGAGCTTGGGCGTCGGTCCGATGTCGGGGGGCAAGTCCTCGGGCATCGTGGCCATCATGCCGCCCGCGACGTACCCCAAGGCCATCTGGGATGAGTTGGTCGCCAAGGGCAAACTTGAATACGTAGGCCACGGGCTGTATCAGATCGTACAACAGTAGCGTCAGAACAACTCCGCGTCGCGCTGCCGCACCCAGCCACGGTTGCCGTCCGGCAGTTCGATATCCATCCAGCCGCCGCGATGCTCGATCAGCTTGAACTCGACGCCTTCGTGGAGCGGTTGCTTGAACTGCGCATCGTAGCCCTCGCCGTTCCCCTTGCGCACAACCACATCGTTGGCCACGAGAACGCCGTCGCGAAGTCGCCCTTGAGAGGGCAAGTCAACAGCAGCAGAGATTGCGAGCGACACCCACACCAATAAACACACCAGCGCCGGGTAGCCCAGCGGAAGACGCGGCGCCATCCTCCGACCAGCCGCCAGAATCCAGAACAGTCCATAGAGAATGAGACCAGCCGTCACGCGAATGCGCAGCGGAAGCGAATAATGCCAGAAAAACACCGTACGCAACGCCGTCCGCGTGCCCGTCGCGGGGATTTGATCGTGGGTGAGAGAGCGCGCGAAACGCAGATTGGCCTTGAGCTGTTCGTCGCCCGGAATCAGTCGCGACGCCCGGCGGTAGGCGGCGATGGCATGTCCCAATTCGCCGAGCCGCAGATGAGCATTGCCCAGATTGTAATAGAGCTGACCGTTCGTAACGCCCGCGTCGATCACCGCACGAAACTTGTCACGCGACTCTCGAAACGCCGTCAACGCACTGTCGGGAGCGATGTGCATTGTGGCGGACCCCCGATCGAAGGCATCGAGCGCATCGCTTAACTGCACCATGAGTTCACCCCGCAGACGGCCGGAATCGACCTGCGCGACCGCCGCCGTCGACGACACCAGCATCGAGACTCCCCCGAGTGCCAACCAGCTCACGACTGTCCGGGTGGCCCATCTCTTTAGAGGTGGGGGATTGGATTGCCGATCACGTTCGAGTCCCCCACGGCTAAAGCCATGGGCCACCCGAGCATCAGGCGACGGGTAACGCGACACTAAAGCTTCCCCCGTTCGAGTTCGTTGACGCAGCGCTGCGCGCGTTTTGCCAAGTCGTTCGCGTCGGCGTGTGAAGCCGCGCCGTATTGAGCGCTCTCGCACTCGGCCAGCAACTCGTCCACCTGCGACACAAGCACATCGGGCACATTGCGGGTCCGCAGTTGAAGAACCGCGTCGGATCGGGTCACGCCGGCGACGGGCACGTTGCACTTGTCCGCGACGTACCCGGTCAACGCCGTTGCGATGCCCGCCGCCAACGGCTCATTCGAGTTGGTACCCGCACGATGGATCGTCGCCAGCGCAGTACGGTGCGCCGCACGCCGACGCGCGAACCCCGTGTCACCGACCAGCCGCTCGCGACGCCGTTGCAACAGAAGCGTCGCCACAAAAAACAACGGCCCCCCAGCCACAACGCTCCAAGTTCCCCAGCCGACCGGCAGCGTTTGCTGAGAGACCAACGCTTCGATGTCGTCATAGTTGGCGAGCAGCCCCGAATCAATACGTGTCAACTTAGTGGTCGCGCCGCCCCCCGCGCTTCCTTCCGTGACCTGAGACACCGCCAGCTTCGCCGATTCCTTGACCTCGATGGGGACGGAACTGCTTCTCACCGTCGTGTATGCCTCCGACTGCGGATCGAAGAAACTGAACTCGATCGGCGGAACCTCCGTCACACTATCGTGCTTGGCACGGATGCTCTGCGTAAAAACCCGAGCGCCGCCCTCCATAACGCCGGCCAACTCTTCGTCGGGAACACGAAAATCCGCGATCAGCGATTCCTGCAAGGATAGCACGGGCGCCCGCAAGGTCTCAAGACGCCCCTTCCCGCGAACAGCCAACGTAAGCGTGATCGGATCACCCACACTCACCTCCGCCGGAGCAGCCGATGCGTGTATCGCGTACTGCCCCACCGCCCCGCGAAAACGGGCCGGGCGACCCGCCAGCGGGAGAGGCTTCACCGTAATAGGCGAATCCTCGATCACCGTCGAAATCACCCGACGGTTCGTAACCTCATGCCGTCCGCCAAGCAACATGAACCGGCTCCTACGCGCAGCCAGTGGGTAGTTCACGACAACGGTCACACCGCCCGCATCGAAGGTCTTGCTCGGTCGTTCCGGCCAGACGGTGCGATTTAGGCTGTAAACGAAGTACCGCTGACGTTTGCCGTTGGCGTCGGGTCGGACCTCCGTCCGGTAGCTCACTTGCGGCGACCGGCCTTGCAAGTTCTCAGAGAATGGTCCCCACGAACTGTTGTTCTGATCGACGGTCCGCCACATCTCGTGTTCGTCCATACGAATGCGGTCTTTCTCGAACGGCTTAAGCCAGATTTCGAGCGTGGTCTCGATGGACTCACCGACGTAGACATTGCGATCGCCGAGTAGCTGCACATACAACAAGTCACCCTTTTCCGATTTGAGCACGCGAATGGTCGTCGGTGTGGTGGTAAACGTCTCGCCGTCGGCGCCTACACTGATCGACGGGATGGTGAGCGTGCCCGCGCGACGCGGGATGACATGATAGGTGTACGTTTGCGAAACACTGACCTGCCGCCCCATCTGTGTCATGTTCCGCGATGTGCCCGCCGAACGCACCTCAGCACCGTCGATCTCCGGGAACACCGGCGCCATGTGGTCCTTGGCGTCATCGATAACCACTTGGACCTGAACCGTCATGCCGACATACGTCTCCCGCGGCGAAACGCCGAAACGGATATCGGCGCCGAGCGCAACACCCGCTGCAAGGCACAGAGTCGAGGTCGCGATGGCTGAATAACGTCGCGGCATTACCAATCCTTGGGCGGGCGAACGTATCGGGCGCGCCGGCGCTGCGCCTGCTCGTCGCGACGCTGTTTCTCCTTGTCGCGAACGGCTTGCAGCATGCGCTCAGCCTCGTCGGTGCTCATCTCGTCGCTGGGCTGCTGTTGTTGCTGTTGCTTTTCTTCTTGTTGCTCCTGCTGATCGCCAGACTGTTCTTGTTCGTCTTGCTTGTCGCCTTGCTGCTGATCATCTTGCTGCTTCTGTTCGTCTTCCTGCTCCTTCTCGTCGCCCTCCTGCCCTTCCTGTTTCTGATTCTCGTCGCCCTCTTCTTGTTTCTGATCCTGATCGTCTTGCTTGTCTTGCTGTTGTTGCTCCTGCTCTTCTTGCTCCTTCTTCTGCTTGTCGAGCAGATCCTTGATGAGCAGTTGGGCGAGTTCGATGTTGGTGCGCGCGTCTTGATCCTTGGGATCGAGTTCCAAGGCGTCTCGATACCGGCCGATCCCCGTCTTGAGCAACTCGATGGCCTCTTCGAGATTCGACTGCTTCTCAAGCGCCGAAGAATAGGCCACATCCCCGAGGTTGAACTTGATCTTCGCCTCCAAGGCCAAGTCGCGCGTCAGCAGTGCCCGGTTGAAAGCGCTGCGCGCAGCCTCGTAGTCCCCGAGCTTGTAGTGCGCAGCGCCTTGATTGTACGCCAATTCCGGCGACTCCGGCTCACTGACTTCCGCCGAGCGATACCCCGCCAACGCCGCCTCGAAATCCCCGGCGGCGAACGCACGGTTCGCCTCGGCCACAAGCGTGTGCGCATCTTGCGTCTGCCCGAAGGCGGGCGCCGCGACACCCACGAAAACCACCGCCAACCAGAGATGCCTCACACCGCCACCACCTTTCGGTCCGTCATCATCGTTTCGATCATCAGCAACGCCATAGCCAAGCCCGCGAACCAGTGAAATCGCGCGTACTTCATCTCCCGCCGCGTCGACTCGAACTCACGCGCCGCCACCTTCGGTGCAATCCGAGCGTACATCTCCCGAAAATCGATATTGGAAAAGTAACCGCCGTCGGCCACCGCCGCCATGGTCTGGAGCACGCCCGGTTCGAGTTTGGTCCACACTTCCTGCTGGCCGTCTTTCAGGTAGACCCGCTTGCCGTCTTTCATGACCGGAATTCGGCCGCCTTCCGAGATGTCTCCGAACCCAACGGTGAACACGCGAATACCCTGTTCTTCGAACGCCTTCCTCGCTGCATCCTCCGCGTAGGAATCGTCCGTCTCCCCGCCGTCGCTTACAACGATGATGGCCTTGTGATCCTTGATCTTGTCCGTAAACGCATCGGCCGCAGAACGCACCGCATCGCCGATCAGCGTCCCACCGACGGGAGCACTCCGGGTATTGACCGCATCGAGCGCCATGCGAAAAGAACCGTAATTAATTGTAAGCGGGCAGCTCAGCGTCGTTTTGCCCGCAAACGTCAGCAACCCCACGCGATCGCCCGGCAGAACCTCGAGCATATCTTTGATGTCGAGCTTGGCCCGCTCCAGACGATTGGGCACGACGTCTTCCGCAAGCATCGAATTGGACACGTCCAACGCGAAGACGATGTCAATACCGCGCGATGGGATGTCCTGATAGTGCGTGCCCCACCGCGGGCCGGTCATCGCGATCACCAGAGCGCCCACGGCCAGAACCGTAAGCAATGCCTTAAACCGCTGTCGCCCCGGACTCACTCCCGGAACCAGCGAACCCAGGAGATTCAGCGTCGCAAACCGCGCCAACGCCCGCCGCTTCCGCGCAAACCCCCACAGGCAGATCGCCGTCAGAACCGGCAACGCCCAAAGAAAATGCAGCAGTCTCGGATGATCGAATTCAAAGTCACCCATAACGCAATCTCATTCGCACTACGGCACCTTCCGAAGCCATGTATTCATCAGAAGCACCTCAAGCGCCAGCAACGCAGCCACTATCGGCAGCAGCGCCGGCAGCGTGATCCACCCGAGCTGCAATCTCTCGGTGGCCAATTCTGCGTACTGGAAATACCGCTTCTCTTCGGTCTCCGTCTTCTCTCTCGCATCGATCTCGGCGTAGATCTCACGCAACGAGTCCGTATCCGTCGCCCGCCAGTATTGCCCGCCGGTCACGTCGGCAATCTGCCGGAGCGTTTCCTCGTCGATCGTCACCGGAACCTGACGCAGAACGCGACCAAAGGCCGTGTTCATCGGCATGGGCGCCATGCCCGTCGTCCCCGCGCCGACGGTGTAAATCTTGATATCGTACTTGGCGGCCAACTCCGCCGCTTGCTGCGGTGAAAAGTCGCCCCGGTTGTTCTCGCCGTCAGTCAGCAGAATGACAATCTTGGCCTTGATCCTGGCGGCGGAGTTTTCCGATCGACGGCGATCCAAGTCGCGCATTCGTTCGACAGCAAGGGCAATCGCATCGCCGATGGCTGTCCCGTCCTCCTCGCGACCCTCTTTAGCCGAAACAATCTCCGTCTGATCCAGCGTCTCCACCAAAAACGCCTTGTCCAACGTCAGCGGGCACTTGCTGTCAGCGTACCCCGCAAACGTGATCATCCCGACCAGGTCGTCGGGCCGACCGTCGAGATCGTCACTGCCAAGCACGAACTCCCGAACCACCTTCTTCACCGCTTCGAGACGATCAACCGGCTCACCCTCAATCCGAAAGTCCATGGCCAACATGCTGCTCGAACGGTCCACCAGCATCTGAATGGCAATGCCCTCAGACAGTACCCTCGTCTCCTGATTCGGCTGTTGAGGGCGAGCGAGACACACAACCAACAACCCCACCGACAACGTCCGCAGCAGCGGCAAGAGCAGTCTCGCCAGCACACGTAAACTCCCACCCTGAGCACGCAGCCACGTGATCGACGAGAATCGAACAGCCGCGTGCGGCGCGCGCCGTAGCCACCGCCACCAGATCGGCACGATCAACACCAGCAGGCACAGCATCCATGGATCGCGCCACGTCAACGTCATGCCGCCGCCCTTCCCGTCGCGCGATCAGCCGATCGATCCACGAAATCCCGCGCCGCGTTGAAGACGTCTTCGATCTCCGTCGCGCCCGGCTCGTGCAACGCGTACTTCACCATGTCGCAGGCCGTCAGAAACCCGCCCAGCATGCCGCGGTACTCAATCGGCAACTTCAAACTGCGTTGCACTTCGACCAGGAACTCCTCAGTCGTCCACTCCGGCGCCATCAGATCGAACCGACGCTCGATATAGACCCGCACGATCATGCTCAACCGAAAGTAAAACTCGTGGACCATCCCCTGCTCCACGAGTTGCTCATCGATCAATCCTTGCAACTGATCAAACGCCCATTCGTGCGCGGGGATCACGATCTCCGGCGGCGCGCGTCGCAAACGTCGAACCAACATGACCAGCAGCACGATCGCGACCACAGCCGCGCACAGTCCGCCGCCCGTCCACCAAGCCCACGTCCACGTCCGATCCACCGGCAGCGCGATCGGACCCTTAATGTCCGCGAACTGCTCGGGATCGAAATCGCCTTCTACGAGCGATGTCACCGTCACCGTGAACTCGTCCGTCGTAACCCCGGCCTCGATGACATCACCATCGCCCTTGCGTCGATCGGTGAACATCGCCGTGAACTCGGGCACCGTATACTCGCCCGATAGAAACACATCGAGGTCGTATTCCTGCCGCCAGCGATGCCCCCCGTCGACCGGCTCTTCCGACGTTTCCCGAAAATCGTGAATGGTGAAGTCCGTGATCCTGCCGCCGAATCGCGGCATCTCCACGTCGACGCCCTCTTCGGCAATCACCTCAACCGTCAGCTTCAACCGCTCAGCCAGCGTCAACGCGCCCTTGTTGGCCGTCACCGTCATCTTCACCGGCCCGCGCTCTGCCGTCTCCGCCACCGGGACCGCCACCTGCCCACCCTCTTCCGCCTGCGGCGCAGCCTCTCCACCGCAACCGCCCGAATGCAACAAGCAGAGCGATAAACACCAAAGGGTGGCACCGGTTTTCAACCGGTGGTAGCAAACTGTCACGCGTCGATCACTCATCGGTCGAGGGGGTATCCGTATCACCAGCCACAAACGCCTGCGGGTAGAATTTCACGCCGCGAGTCTCCAGCAACTCACGGAGATACTGCTCGGTAGCTTCGCCGCGCCGCGCCGCCTGCGCATCGCGTTCCACGCGTTCGCGCACTTCGTCAAACGTCTCTTGAACGCGCTCTCGGCGATCGATCACCTTGATGACGTGCCAACCTCTGTCACTCTCGAACGGCTCGACCAATACGCTGCCGCTCTCTGCCGCCATGATGGCTGCGTGCGCCGCGGGATGCTCCCCGACGCCCGGCACTTCCGGTCGACCGGCCGTCACCGAATGCGCAACCCTGCCGCCCTCTTTCTTCGTGCTCTCGTCCCGAGAGTGCTCGCCCGCCAGATCCGCGAAGTCGCCGCCCGATCGCGCCGACGCAATCACCTCACGGGCTGAGTCCTCCGTCGCACAGAGAATATGGGCAATCGAAACGGACGTCGGATCGGCGTAACGATCGAGACTGGCTGCGTAGAATCGCTCCACGTCCTGCGGCGTCACCGTCCCGCGCTTGCCTATCTCGTCGAGCAGCAGACGCGAGGCCAGCATTCGGTCGGCAAAATCAACCAATTGTGTCCGAAACGCCGGCGAATTCTCAAGGCCTTGCGCGCGCGCTTCATCCGCCAGGACGCGCGAGGCCACGAACTGTTGCAACTGCTCGGCGCGCGCTTGTGGATCGGCAAAACGCGCGTGGGCTTGCCGCCGCAGTTGCTCCGCCTCCTCGTCGCTCCGGCCGCCCTGCATGGCGATCATCTGCTCGACCTGTTCGGTCAGCATGCGGTCGAAGTCCGCGATCCGGATTTTCTCGTCTCCGATCTCTGCCACCACCTGACGCCCTTGCGCGGAAGTGTCACCGTCCGACACTTCCGCCCGGGCTGCGGTCTCGCGCGACAGATCCGAGTATTGCCCCAGTTTCGCAAGACACTCCCGCACACGGATTGTAATCTGCCGACTCAGGTCGCCGCCATCGGCGCCCAACAACTGCTCAGCGCGGAAGTAGGCTGCGACTGCGTCCTGATACCGCAGTCCCTGCTGCAACAGCTTGCCCGTACGATAACGGATGGCCGCTTCCTCACGATCGCCCAGCGACGCGCCCGCGAGGTGTCGCTCCCAGGCATCGACCGCGGCAACCGGCAGATTGCGGTCCTCGAGCTTCAAAGCCAGCGCTCGCGCTGCGGCAGCGCTCACCGCCGAGGTATCCGCCGCCACGACGGACTCTTTTGCACTGCCTCGCATGAGCGACCACGCTTGAAGCGCAATCACAGTAAGCAAGAGCACGCTTACGAACGCACCACTCCCGCCTCGGCGGACCGGTGTCGCGCGTTGCGGAACCTGCAAGTTTGGACCCGTCGTCATCACAATCGCGCTTTCCTAGCCTTGAAAAATCGATTCAGCGGTTCGACGAACGACTCACCCGTCGACACATCGATCGAGTCGATGTTGCACCGTCTGAACGCTCGGGTTCGTTCCTCCGCACGCGCAGCCGCGTCGGTGGCGTATTGTAATCGAAGCCGCTTGTTCGAGGTGTCCACACAGACGATCTCACCCGTCTCTGCGTCCACCAGCTCGATCAGCCCCACGTCCGGCAGCGCAACCTCGCGCCGGTCGGTAATCGTGATCGGTATCACGTCGTGACGCCGCCTGGCGATCCGCATCGGCTGCTCGTACCCGCTGGTCTGAAAGTCGCTCACCACAAACACGACGCACCGTCGCGTGGTGACCCGATTCAAATGCTCGAACGCCGCCGCCAAATCCGTCCCAACGCCCTCGGGTTCGAAGTAGAGCAAATCGCGAACAAGCCGCAGTACATGTCGTGTGCCCTTCTTGGGCGGTACGTATTGTTCGATCTGCTCCGTAAATGCGATCTGCCCGATCTTGTCATTGTTGCGAACAGCGGAGAACGCGAGTGTCGCACACACTTCAGCCGCAAGTTCCCGCTTCAACTGATGCGACGTCCCGAATTGATGGGAGCGACTCAGGTCCACCAGCAGCATGACGGTCAGCTCGCGTTCTTCCTTGTACACCTTGACGAACGGATGACCGTAGCGGGCGCTGACATTCCAATCGATCGTGCGAACATCGTCGCCGATCTCGTAGTTGCGAACTTCCTCGAACTCCATCCCCCGCCCTTTGAACGTGGAATGATACTGCCCCGCCATCGCCGCGTTGACGATATGCGAAGTCCGAATCTCAATCCGCCGAATCTTCTTAAGCAGTTCCTTAGGAATCATAATCGCTTTGCGAGTTGTTTATCCGCAGATTTCGCAGATTTGGGAAGTGGTTGTTCTCCTACTCTTCTCCGCGCAATCTGCGGATTCTCTTCCCTATGGGACCGCAACGTGATCCAGAATCGTTCGGACGACATCTTCCGGCGTTTTTTCTTCGGCTTCTGCTTCGTAGGTGACGATGACGCGGTGGCGTAAGATGTCGAGTGCCAGGTCTTTGACATCCTGCGGCGTGACATAGCCCCGACCGGCCAAGAACGCCGACGCCTTTGATGCGATGGTCAGCGCGATGGTCGCGCGCGGCGATGCGCCGTACTGAATCAGATCGACCACCGGCACTTTAGCTTCCTGTGGGTTTCGCGTCGCGTGAATCAGGTCAACGATGTAGTCCTTGATCTTGTCGTCCATGTAGATCTCGTCGACCAGCCCACGCGCCTTGGCGATGTCCTCGGGGCGCATGACGGTTTCCACATCGATCTTCGGATGCGTGCTGGCCATCCGATCGAGAACGTCGCGCTCCTCCTGCTTCGACGGATAGTCGACCGTAAGCTTCAGCATGAACCGATCGATCTGCGCCTCCGGAAGCGGATACGTGCCCTCCTGCTCGATCGGGTTCTGCGTCGCGAGCACCATGAACGGCTCGTCGAGCTTGAACGTATCCTTCCCGATCGTCACCTGTCGCTCCTGCATGGCCTCCAGCAGGGCACTTTGCACCTTGGCAGGAGCGCGGTTGATCTCATCCGCAAGGATGATGTTCGCGAAGATAGGCCCCTTTTTGACCACGAACTCGCCCGTGTCCTGACGGTAGATCAGCGTGCCGATCAGGTCCGCGGGCAACAGGTCCGGCGTAAACTGCATTCGCTGGAACTTCGACTCAATTCCGCGCGCCAAGCTCGACACCGTCAGCGTCTTGGCCAACCCCGGAACGCCCTCGATCAGGACGTGCCCGTTCGACAGAAGCCCGATCAGCATCTTGTGAACCAGATCGTCCTGGCCCACGATCACCCGGTGGATCTGCTCCACCAGCCGCCGAAACGGGTCGCTCGCAGCCTCAACCGCCTCACCGATTTGCTTAATATCAAGCTGTGTTGTACTCACTAAAGCAACTCCGAACACATTGACCCCAGGCGTCATCACGCCCAACCGCTCACAAGGCCCCGCAATAGCAATCCGCAGGACACCTCCTCGCCCCAGATTGAGCCCAGAACGATAGCACCCGCCCCTGATAGACGCAACAGGATCAGCCCCCCTGTCACGATCCGCAACAGGCCATACTACGCGAAAGACGTGGTCGTGGTTCGCCCCTGGGGATTGCTTCGGTCATGGCTTGAGCGAATAGGCCATGATCGCGGCTGCGGCCACCAATATGGCCAGCGCGACCCAACCCAGGATGCGCCGGACCTCGTAGCGGATGAACGCGAAAAAACCGTCGACGACGTCGGCTGCGCGAAGCGTATGCTCGAGTACAGGCACAACTGCGCGGGATGCGGTGCGCTGTGCTCCGGTCAGCACGGTGCGCGTTTTCACCCTCAGTCCGCGGGCGGGCGATTTGCTCGGCGGCGGATCGGAATCGACCCAAGGCTCAGGATCGGACTCGGTTTCGGGTTCGGGCTCGCCCGGTGATAGCTCGTCGGATTCCGGCGGCTCTGACTCACCATCAAAGTCCCAGTCCTCAGGGGCCTTCATCGGCTGATCCACAGGTTCCGGCGACGCGGTGGCCTGTGCGACTCCCGCCTCAAGTGGGGGCGGATCGGCCGTGGCGTCGGAGACATCCGCGAGCATGGCCTGTACCTGCTCGAGCTGGGCGTCAACATCCGAAGGGGGGGATGATTCCTCGAAAGAAGCCAGATCAGCCATCGACCCCGGCTCGGGCTCGGACTGTCCGATTTCGATTTGGAGCTGGGTGGACAGATCGGCTGCCTCAGCGAGTACGCGCTCCACTTCGGTTTCGTCGACGTGGCCTGTCTCTCCGTCGTCGGACGGCTCGATAGGGTTGGGATCAGGTTCGGCCATAGCTACGCATTGACATTCGTCGTGGGTATCATCGGAGCCCGACGTTCAAAACTCCAGGCTTCCTGCCCCCAACGCATGTTGTCGGTCGCCGATGAGTGGTCATAATCCAGCCATGTCGCGGATTCGGTTGTTTCACACTGCGTTATCGAGCGGAAGCCACGTCCTCTCACCGGAGGAATCACATCACTTCTCCTCCGTGCTTCGCGGCCGATGCGCGCAGGAACTAACCCTGTTCGACGGTGAGGGTCGCGAGGGAACAGCCACCGTAACCGAAGTGTCGCGGAAAGGGGTCGTCGTCGACATAGAGGCAATTGTGGAGCGCCCCTTCGCCCGGCGTATTCAACTCACGCTGGCCACCGCAATGCCGAGGAAGCAACGGCAGGCATTCCTATTGGAGAAATGCACCGAGCTCGGCGTTTGGGCGATCTGGCCCACGATCTGCGCGCGCAGCGTAGCGCTGCCGAAGAAGGAACACGATGAGCGCTGGCGACGGACGACCATCGAAGCAGCCAAGCAGTGCGGACGGTCTTGGCTGCCGCGCATCGAAGGACCGCTGACGTTCGCCGAAACGGTGCAGCGCGCCGCGTCCTTCGATCTCTGTGTAGTGACAGATGTTGGCACTAGAGCTGCGTCGCTGGTGAACATCCTGCCCGCAGACCATGGCGCGAATCCGGTGCGCCTGCTGGCGTGGATCGGTCCCGAGGGTGGGTTGACGCAGCCGGAAATCGACGCGGCCACAGAGGTCGGTGCGATGAGCGCGCGTCTCGGCGCCAACACTTTGCGTGTCGAAACCGCGGCGCTCGCCGTTGCGGCGACGGTGGAACAACTCCAGTAGGCCTCGCATCGCAAACCAATTGCGAGGTGACATTGCAATTAATCGTGCCAGGTCGATGCGCGACGCGTCGCGCGTCGCGCACTCATCCACGGCAATTCACATATTCTGTTGCTTATCGGCCAATCAAACGGGTACCATCGTTTCCGTGGATCTGCGTACGCTGGTTCGGTCGCAGTCGGCTGCTGTTGGATCCTCCACACAATCGTGATTGGTTCGTTGTGGGTTTGCCGTCCGATGCCGACACGCGGCACTCGGCGGAAATCGTTGAAGGACCAGCGCGAGAAGAAAGACAAGGAACTTCGAATGAAGGAGCAGGCAGAAATGAGTGCGAGCATTAGGTTGATTGCGGTGGTATCGAGTGTCGCGGTGTGCGGTGCGTGGTCCGTCCGCGCAGCGGAGAGCGCTGCCGTGGATCGCGCGGCCGCGGTGTCCGAGTTCCGGGAGGCATTCCCGAAGGCACACTTCTATGACGAAGGCGGCCGAGTCACGAGCATCTACGGATCGCCATTCGGGTACGGCACGAGCCCGGAGGACGCAGCCGAGGGTTTCCGAGCGACGCATGCGAACGTCTTCGGCGTCCCTGCCGATCAACTCGACTGGCGCGGGCCCCTGCTCGACGAACGTCACACGCAACCGTTGATGTACGACGCCGCGACTGACACGTACAAGTTCACCCTCGTGTACTACACTCAACGCATCGCCGGTGTGCCGGTGTTCAGGTCCGACCTACGCTTGTTGGTGCGCAACGAAGAAAATCACCCACTCGTGCTCGCCAGGAACGGGCTTCGCGATCTCGGAGGATTCGCGTTCAACGCAAAAGCACCTCGCAATCCCGCAGCCGGTCTCGCAACGGCACGGACTGCGTACCCCACGCTGTCACGATTCACCAACGCCAAAGCCGTCATCTGGGCGGGCATCGAAAACGACACGGTCGCACCCACGCTAGCGTTCACGTTCGTCGGAGACAACGAATCGCTCGACAGCTTCCAAGCCGAAAAGCGGCTCTTCGTGACCGATGCCGCGACCGGGGAGATCCTCCATGAAGAGAATCAGATCTACGAAGTCGATGTCACCGGAACCGTCGGCGGATTGGCCACTCAGGGAACCGCTTCTGATAATTGTGAGGTCGAACTATGGGAGCCAATGCCGTACGCCCGCGTGAACATCGGTGGGACCGCGCGGTTCGCCGATGAGTTCGGCGACTTCGTAATCCCCAACGCCGGATCGGGCGACGTCACCGTCGAGTCACGACTACGTGGCGATTTCTTCAACGTCAACAACGGATCGGGCGCCGAAGCGCTGCTCACGCAAACCGTCACACCGCCTGGGCCAGTCGATTTCGTGCACAACGAAGCGAATTCCAGCCAGTTCAACCGCGCCGAAGTCAACGGATACCTCAACGCGAACATCGTCCGTGACCACGCGTTGCGGTTCAACCCAAACTACCCGGTGATCGCGAACCAGCACAATTTCGCTGTCAACGTCAACAACAACTGCACCTGCAACGCCTTCTATTCCGGATCGGCAATCAACTTCTGCCGCGCGGGCGGCTGCGCGAACATGGCGATTTCGGTCGTCATTCACCACGAGTACGGCCACCACCTCGTCGCCGTGGGCGGCAGCGGTCAGGGTGCCTACGGCGAGGGCACGGGTGACCTCATGGGGTTGATCATCAGCGACACACCGGAGAACGGCCTGGGCGTCTTCGGAGG
>JAJDDU010000593.1 GCA_029260155.1 Phycisphaerae bacterium
TTGATGAGCGTCTACCGAACGCTAAGCCTCCGCGGCCTCGCCCCCACCAAAACCATCGCCGACGCGCTAAAAACCTACCTGACCACCGGCCAACTGCCCCCGCTACCCGCCCGATTCGTTGCACGTAGCTGAAGAGTTACGCGGGATCAAATGTCGGACCCCGTGGTGGTGGCATGGTGCAAGACAAGACGCCGCGACCGTGAATGGGGCCGACTCGAAATCGTTAAATGGCACGTCCTGGTGGCGATGCCGATATAGATGCTTGGAAAGATCCCGAATTCTTCCCGCAACCCTCTTGACGGAGACTCGCTCATAGATGCCACCCTGGGGCACATACATGCGTTTGGCGGGGGCGATTCGACGACCACAGTCAAATGTTGAGTTGCAGGCGGGCGGCTTCGGACATGAGCTCGGGAGTCCACGTTGGATCCCAGACGATTTCCACTTTGACCTCGGTGACGCCGTCGATGGCTTTGACTTTGTCTTCCACTTCCACCGGCAAAGTACCAGCCACCGGGCATGCCGGGGAAGTAAGCGTCATCTTGATGTCGACCTTGCCGGCGGCGTCGGTTTTGACTTCGTAGATCAACCCCATCTCGTAGATGTCGACGGGGATCTCGGGGTCGTAGACCGTGCGCAGGACTTCGACTACCTGAGCTTCGAGCGCCTGGGATTGGATCTTTTCTATCGGTGAGTCACTGGTCATGAGCAATCAGCCTTCAGCCATCAGCTGTCAGAGAACCTTATTCGGTGGAAACAGCCTCGCCATCACCGTCGAGGGCGGCATTGACCGTGTGCCACGCAAGTGTCGCGCACTTGACACGCGCCGGGTAGCGACACACGCCGGAAAAGACATCGAGCTTTCCGAGGCCAGTCTCTTCGGTCGTCTCGCGTTCCTCGCCGGTGATCATACTGTGAAACTTCTTGAACAGTTCCTTGGCTTCAGCCAGGGTCTTGCCCTTGAGCTCTTCGGTCATGATCGACGCGGAGGCAGTGGAAATAGCGCAGCCCGAACCCTCGAAGGCCACTTCCTTGACGATGCCGTCTTCGACGTTAATGGAGATGTCTACGTGGTCTCCGCAGAGCGGGTTGAACCCTTCCGCGGTGCGGTTGGACACTTCGAGCTTGCCGTGGTTCCGCGGCCTCTTGTTGTGATCGAGAATGATCTCCTGATACAGATCTTCCAAGTCGGACATTAGCGGAATACCTTTATCACTTTCGTGACGGCATCGACCAGTTTATCGATCTCGTCGCGTGTGTTGTAGAACGCCATCGACGCCCTTGCAGTTGCAACAACGCCGAACCGCTCCATCACCGGCTGGGCGCAATGATGCCCGGTGCGGATGGCGATTCCTTCCTGGTCGAGGATGGTGCCGATGTCGTGCGGGTGGACTCCGTCGACGACGAACGAGACCACAGCCGCCTTTTCGCGGGCGGTGCCGATCAGCCGAACCTCGGGAACCGAGGACAACGCCTCGGCCGCATACCGCCCCAGATCATGTTCGTAGCGGGCGATGTTGTCCATCCCCAATTCGGTGACGTAGTCGATCGCAGCCCCAAGACCGACGGCACCTGCTATGTTCGGCGTACCGGCTTCGAAACGGTAAGGAAGATCGTTGTACGTGGTCTTTTCGAACGTCACGGACTTGATCATATCGCCGCCGCTCTGGTACAGCGGCATTGCTTCGAGAATGTCGAACTTGCCGTACAGCGCGCCGACCCCGGTGGGGCCAAACAGCTTGTGGCTTGAGAATGTGTAGAAATCGCAGTCGAGTGCCCGTACGTCGACCATGACGTGCGGAACAGCCTGGGCACCATCGACCAAAACGGCCGCGCCGTGCTCGTGGGCTTTCTCGACGATTCGCTTTACGGGGTTGATCGTGCCCAACGCGTTGGATACGTGGTTGATCGCGACGAGCTTGGTCCGCGGGCCGAGCATCGCCTCGTATTCGTCGAACAGGAACTCGCCGGCATCATTGATCGGTACGACGCGAAGCGTTGCGCCGAGCTGCTTGCATAGGATCTGCCACGGGACAATGTTCGAGTGGTGCTCCAGCGTGGAGATGATGACCTCGTCACCCGTACCAACATTGGCCTGACCATAGGTCTGTGCAACCAAGTTGATCGCCTCGGTGGCGCCGCGAACGTAGATAATCTCCTCGACGCGGCCTGCACCGATGAACTCGCGGATCTTCGAACGGGCTCCTTCGTACGCATCCGTGGCATCGACGCTGAGCCGATGGACGCCACGGTGGACGTTGGCATTGCAACCGGAATAGTAGTTACTGATCGCATCAATCACAGCCTGCGGTTTTTGCGCGGTGGCAGCGTTGTCGAGATAGACCAGCGGCTTATCGTTCACCGTTTTCTGTAGAATCGGGAAGTCCCGCCGGATGCGGTCGATGTCTAGTGGTGAGGCGTCCATCTCGATTGGCGGCTCCTTGAACTGTGGCGCGGTTGTTGTCACGTGGCCTCACCCGGTCGCTGCCCTTCCAGAAGGCGATCAAACAGCAATGTTTCGATCTGTGACCGCAGCGAATCGATACGCACGCGGCTGACGCAGTCGCTGGCAAACGCATACACGAGCAGGTTTCGCGCAGCCTCTTTGCAAAGCCCACGGGACTGCAAGTAGAACATTGCGTCACTGTCGACCTGCCCGATGGTCGCTCCGTGCGTGCACTTGACGTCGTCGGCGAAGATCTCCAATTGCGGCTTGCTGTCAGCCTTGGCGTCGTCGGATAGAAGCAGGTTCTGATTGGTCTGCTTGCCGTCGGTCTTCTGAGCGTCCTTGCGCACGATGATCCTGCCGGTGAAAACGCCGCGTGAGGAGTCGTCGAGGATGCCCTTGAAGATTTCGCGACTGTCGCATCGCGGCTTGGCGTGATCGACCAGCAGATGGTTGTCCACGTGCTGGCTGCCCTTGAGCATGTACAGACCGTTGAACGTGCACTCTCCCCCCTCGCCGTCCAGCACGGTGCCGATGTCGTTGCGAACCAGCGATCCACCGAAGGTCATCGCGTGCGCCGTGACGTTGCTGTCACGGGTCTGGTGTACCTGCAGATGGCCGATGTGCTGGGCACGATCGCCCTCGCGGTTGATCTTGTAGTGATCGACGACCGCGTTGTCTTGGGCGATCAACTCAGTCACGGTGTTGGTAAAATAGGATGAGCCATTCGCGCCGGCGTATGTCTCGACGACCGTCAACTGGCTGCTCTCTTCGGCGACGATGAGATTCCTTGGCAGAGAAGCCGCCAATTCCTCAGGAGCCGTCGACCAATACAGAAGGTGGATCGGACGCTCAAGCACAGTGCCCTTGCGAACGTGAACGAACGCGCCATCTTCCAAGAGCGCCGTATTGAGCGCGGTGAATGCTTGGTCTTCATACGTTGCGTGTTTGGCGAGAAACGACGCGACAGGCGAGCCGTCGGTAACGATCGCCTCTGCCAAACTGCACACCGTGACACCGTCGGGCAGTGATGCGACCGCCGAGTGCACTGTTGAGAACCGCCCGTCAATGAACACTAGGCGGGCGGCGCAGTCCTCTTCGAGCGAAAATGTACTCAACTCGTCCGCCGTGGGCACGATCCCCGCAACGCCGATGCGAAACTGTTCACGCGCGATCGGCGCGACGTTGGTATACTGCCATTCCTCATGCCGCGTCGTGGGAAAGCCCAGCTCGTTGAACCGGGCGAACGCAGCCTTGCGAATGGAACACAGCCAGTCCGGGTTGCCCCGGACACCGTCACCTGTGAGGGCATTGTGGTGCGTGTCGTAGGCGTTTGTCTCTTGTGTCGTCGCGAGCATGAACCGTTTGACCTTTATTGTATTCAGGCGCTGGTCGCCGTTTCCGCGGAGTGGTCTGCCACCCACGAGTAGCCTTTATTCTCAAGTTCCAGGGCGAGTTCTTTACCGCCCGACTTCGCGATGCGACCGTCTACCAACACGTGTACGAAATCGGGCACGATATAGTCCAACAGCCGCTGATAGTGCGTGACGACGATGACGGCGCGATCCTTGCTGCGCAGCTTGTTGACGCCGCCGGCCACAATTTTAAGGGCGTCGATGTCCAGCCCGGAGTCGGTCTCGTCCAGTATCGCCAGCGTCGGCTCGAGCACGGCCATCTGAAATATCTCGTTGCGCTTCTTCTCGCCGCCACTGAAGCCCTCGTTGATGGCGCGATTCAAGAGCCGGGCATCGAGGTCGACAAGCTTGGCCTTCTCCTTGACGATCTTCAAGAAGTCCATCGCGTCGAGCTCTTCCTGCCCACGGTGCTTGCGTCGAGCGTTGAGTGCAGCCTTCAGGAAGTAGCTCGTGGTCACGCCCGGAATCTCAACCGGGTATTGAAAGGCAAGAAACACACCTTCGCAGGCACGTACGTCGGCCGACATGTCCAGGAGGTCCTTGCCGTCCATGCACACTTCGCCTCCGGTGACCTCGTAGGCTTCGTTGCCGGCGAGGACGTTGGCCAATGTGCTCTTGCCCGACCCGTTGGGCCCCATGATCGAATGCACCTCGCCCGCATTCACTGTCAGGTTGATCCCCTTGAGGATTTCCTGACCTTCGACCCTTGCGTGTAGATTCCGAACTTCCAGCATTTGGGTTCCTTTGATTTCGATTCGTCTGCGCGGCCACCGGTCAGACCGGCCACGTTGCGCTACTCCGCTAGTACCTCTTCAACGACGTGTCGATTTCCTCCGCCCATGCGTCGATACCGCCGCTCAGGCTTCTTACGTTGGTGAATCCGTGCCCGATCAAGAAGGACGCCGCCTCCAAGCTCCGCACACCGTGATGGCAGTAGGTCACGATCGGCGTGCCTTTGTCCCAATTGCCGTTCATCTCTTGCATGAGTTCCTGAGTCGCGGGCAGCGCGCCTTCCAACTTGACGATCGCCTGCTCGTCGGGCTGGCGAACGTCGATTAGCTTCGGAGGATTGTCGCCCTTGAGCAGCTCAGCCAGCGCTTTCGTCGACAACTGAATCCGCTGCTCTTGCTCTTGACTGTCCTTGATGTGTTCGATCACTTCGTCGACAGCCAGAACGTTGTGCTTCTTGAGAACGTCGCCGAGCATATCGTCCGGCGCGAAGCCGCAACTGCTGCACCCGCCGATGTGGTATCGACGCATCAACGCCCGCTGGGCGCTCGGATAGGCCTCAAGCACCTCGCGCATCTTGCTTTCGGATGTCAGGGTGATCTCGTTCGTTGTGTTTGAAGTTTCCATTTCTCAGCTCCGTTGCATTGCGGTCAATACGATACACGCATTCGACAGCACCCTACCGATCACCCCACGCTGCCCTCCAGGCTCACTTCCAGGAGCTTCTGCGCTTCGACCGCGAACTCCATCGGCAACTCCCGAAACACCTGCTTGCAGAACCCGTTGACGATCATCGACACCGCGTCCTCCGTGGAGATGCCGCGCTGATTGCAGTAAAACATCTGGTCCTCGCCGATTTTCGAGGTCGTGGCTTCGTGCTCCATCTGCGCGGTACTGTTCTTGACCTCGATATACGGGAACGTGTGCGCCCCGCACTTGTCGCCCAGCAGCATCGAATCACACTGCGTGAAATTGCGGGCGTTTTCCGCCCCCTTGTTTATCTTGATCATGCCGCGATAGGTATTCTGCCCGAAACCGGCTGAGATACCCTTGGAAATCACCGTGCTCTTGGTGTTCTTGCCAATGTGGATCATCTTCGTGCCGGTGTCGGCCTGTTGGCGATGATTCGTCATCGCGACGGAGTAGAACTCGCCCACCGAGTTGTCGCCCAACAAGATGCAACTCGGGTACTTCCAGGTGATGGCAGAGCCCGTCTCGACCTGTGTCCAGGAAATGTGCGAGTTGCGTCCCTGGCACTTGCCACGCTTGGTGACGAAGTTGTAAATGCCGCCCACGCCGTCCTTATCGCCGGGGTACCAGTTCTGAATCGTGGAGTATTTGATCTTGGCGTCGTCCAAGGCGACCAATTCGACCACCGCGGCGTGCAGCTGGTTTTCGTCGCGCATCGGCGCGGTGCAGCCCTCAAGATAGCTTACCGACGCGCCCTGTTCAGCGATGATCAGCGTACGCTCGAATTGGCCGGTGTTCTTGGCGTTGATGCGGAAATACGTGGACAATTCCATCGGGCAGCGAACGCCCTTGGGAATGAAAACGAACGAGCCGTCACTGAAAACCGCGGAGTTCAGCGTCGCGAAGTAGTTGTCCGAGTAGGGCACGATCGATCCCAAGTACTTCTTGATCAGGTCGGGATGGTTGTGAACCGCTTCGGAAAACGGGCAGAAAATGATTCCGAGTTCCGACAGCTTCTCCTTGAACGTCGTCGCCACCGACACACTGTCGAAGACCGCATCGACGGCAACGCCAGCCAAGATCGCCTGTTCCGCCAGCGGAATGCCGAGCTTGTTGTAGGTCTCTATCAGCTTGGGGTCGACTTCGTCCAAGCTCTTGGGGCCGTCGCCGGCCTTTTTCGGCGCGGAATAGTAGATGATGTCCTGATAGTTGATCGGCGGGTAGTCCACGTTAGGCCATTTCGGCTCCGTCATCGTCAGAAAGTGACGGTAGGCCTTCAAACGCCACTCGAGCATGAACTCGGGCTCGTTCTTCTTGGCGGATATTAGCCGGACGACATCTTCGCTAAGACCCGGCGGAAGACTGTCCGCGTCGATGTCGGTAACGAATCCGTGCTCGTATTCCTGACGTTCCCAGCGATCGAGCGTCTCGTTTGAAGCGGTCGACATTCCAGACTTACTCCTGCTCAGGCCGAGAAACTGCTGCCGCAGCCGCACGAGCTGGTGGCATTGGGGTTGTTGAAGACGAACCCGCGGCCCATCATCTCGTCCTTGTAGTCGACCGACGTGCCCATGAGGTACAACGCGCTCTTGGAATCGCAGATGACTTCAACGCCATGCTGGTCCCACGACTCGTCGTTCTCGGTCTTGTCCTCGGTCACGTCCAGAGTGTAGCTGAAACCGCTGCACCCGCCGCCGGCGACGCCGACCCGCAAGTACATC
>JAJDDU010000594.1 GCA_029260155.1 Phycisphaerae bacterium
CCATCCAACCTCCTGCTGGACACGCGCGACAACGTCTGGGTGACAGACTTTGGCTTGGCGCGCACGGACGCGCACACGACGATAACCGTGTCAGGGGACGTCGTGGGCACGGCGCGCTACATGTCTCCCGAGCAGGCGCGCGGTGGTCGGACCCGGATCGATGCGCGGACCGACGTCTATTCCCTGGGCTCGACGCTATACGAGCTTCTCACGCTGGAACCGGTGTTCGACGGTGATTCGCGAGACGCGGTGTTGAATCAGATAGTGTTCGACGCACCTCGCCCGTTGCGCCAGGTCAACCCGGGCCTTCCGCGGGACATCGAAACCATCGTGGCCAAGTGTCTGGAGAAAGAGCCGGAGCGTCGCTATCAGAGTGCGACTGACGTCGCGGAGGATTGCCGCCGTTTCCTCGCCGACGAGCCGATCCTCGCACGACGCCCGTCGATCGTGGTCAAGTGTCTTCGGATGGCACTTCGTCATCGGGTCCACGCCGTGGGGATTGTCCTGGTCGTCGCGCTGTCAGCCGCAGGTTTGTTGCTTTTTGCTCGCATGCGAGAAGAGCAGGGTCAACGCTGTCTGGACGCGGCGTTCGCGGCAATCGTATTCGATCACGATGCGCGGCGAGCTGAGCGCCTGCTGGACCGTGCTGATTCGCTGGGGGTCGAATCCACCAAACTGCTGCTGTACCGCGGGTTGAACCCGCTGCTCAACGGTCAGCCCGGAAGGGCGATCGATCCGCTCATGCGCGCGTTACGGTCCGATCCGGAAGATGCGGAGGCGCAGCTGGCGCTGGCCTTGGCGCACACATCGACGGGTGACTTCTTCAATGGGCAACGCGCACTTCGAAGGGTGAGGGAGCAGGATACCGTCACCGCTCTGGGCTGGCTTCTACGTGGCCTGGCGCTGAGCAAGACCGCGGGCAGCGAGGCCATCGCATCCTACGATCGAGCCGTTGCGCTGCGTTCTGACTTCACGCCCGCGATAAGCGCTCGGGCCCAATACCGCGGCATCCGCTTGTTGACCGAAGATGACCGGACTGAGCTTGACCCGATGCTCAACGACTACGATGCGCTGGTCGTATTCCGGCCGCAGTCGTCCGCTTCGTATGCGGGAAGGTCCTTCGGATGGCTCTTCGCCGCAGCGATGGCTCATCGACACGCCGAACTCGCATCACACGAACACCAGTGGCTGGCTAACTGTTCCGCGGATCTGGACCGGGCGATGTCAACGCGTCGGGATGACCAGTCGCTTCCCCTGGTGCGTCAGGGAGTGTATCGCAGATACATCGGCGATTTTGGTGGGTGTGCGGAATCGTTCGCGCAGGCAATCGCCGTGGATCGCGCTGCATCGCGTGATGTGCATCCGTATCGGCTACACGAGCGTGCGACAGCGCTCTACGCAACCGGTCGCGCCGAACTGGGTTTGCGGGAGATCGAGCCGGCAACGGAGACGATGCCCGGTTTCTGCCCGCTCATTCTGAACCAAGCGCTTCTCCTCGCGGAGTTGGGGCGGTTGGAGGAGGCGAAGGCCGTGTGTGTCCAGAGTATCGAACGGCAGCAAGCGAACGCCAACGGGCTGATGGTGTCGGCCGCTCTGCTGGAATTGCTCGGCGATGCTGCGGCGGCGAGATCAGCCGTACAGGAATTCTCAAATCGACTGGACCCCGACCGCTCACCGGAAGGTGAGCATACCGCCCAGTTGATAGGGTATCTGCTGGGTCGAGCCGACGCGGCCGCGCTGATAGCGCAGACGAAAGGTGATCCGGGACGTCGCTGCGAAGCCTCGTTTCTCGTCGCGTTGAGGGAGCTTGGCCAAGGGCACCATGATGCCGGGCGGAACGCGTTGCGAACCTGCCTCGATACGCGCGTCTTCATCTACAACGAATACCGCATCGCCCAATCACTCCTAGAGCGCACTCGCCAGGTCGCCGATTGGCCGCCGTGGGTCAGGGAGTCGCCATGACGCTCCGGCGGCGGCCCCACATACGCCATTGAAAAATGAAATTCCTCCGTGGCGCAGCCTGCCGAAATGCGCTTGAGACCCTGTGGAACAGCACCGGAACTGGTCTCGGAACGGGTATCCGAATCCAGTGGATCTGGACGGAAGACTTCACATTTCCGGTGAACGAATACCGAGGAAAGCTCTTTGGAGGTTAACTGATGTTACAAGATGTTCTATTGGTTGCGTGGAGCGCAGTGCGGCCGTCAGCGATTACGATCGCCCTCGTGTCGAGTGTGGCGGTTATTCCGGTTATTCCTGCCGCCGGACAGACGCCCGTAACTTGTACCTGGATCGGGCCCGATGGGGGTGACTGGAGTGATCCCGGCAACTGGGATCCCGCGAGCACCCCGAACAACGGGGGCAGTACGCTGTACAACGCCGTCATCGATGACAACGGCTCGAACGATGCGAGTGCGTTGCTCAACATGAATGCGACGATCACCAGCCTCACCGTCGACGCCGATGACCACCTGACGTTCCTGAACAACCGAATCCTGACCATGGCCGGCGGACCGATTGCCAACGCGGGTCTGATCGAGATGGCGTCGACCGGCTCGAACACTGACCTGGTTGTCGGTGCGGCGAGCGTCACGCTGACCGGCGACGGCGTTTTCCTGCTCGGGGACAGTGCCACCAACCGCATCACCGGCCAGAGTTTCGAATGGGACTTGGTCAACGATGCGGATCATACGATCCGCGGATCGGGGCAAGTGGGCGTGGAAATCATCAACCTGATCAACCACGGCCTGGTCGACGCTAATCAGCCGACAGCGATGACCATCGACCTGCGCGGTGCGGTTGACACCAACTCCAATGATGGAACGATGCAGGCCAGCGGCGGCGGCACGCTGCGCTTCTTGGCCACGGGCATCAACAACACCGGCGGCGTCATTCAGGCACTTGACGGAGCGTTCACCGATCTCGCAAACTCGCATATCCGCGGCGGAGCGCTGACCACCGGCGGTAGCGGCGAAGTGCGTATCACGGGGAACACCACGACGCTGGAGAACATCACCAACACTGGGTTGATCGCAGTCAGCAACAACGTGAACCCGCACCTGGCCGGCATCATCACGAACAACGCGACGATCACCATGAACTCCACCGGCAGCAACACCGACCTGACTGTCGCGACGGACCCAACGACGCTCACCGGCACCGGCACCCTGGCCATGTCCGACGACACGAGCAACCGTATCACGGGGATCGGTGCCGACTGGGATCTGATCAACGACGTTGATCACACCATACGAGGCTCCGGTCAACTCGGTGTGGAAATCATTAATATGGTCAATCGTGGGCTGATCGACGCCAACCAGCCGACACCGCTCAACGTCGATCTACGCAACAATGCCGACCACAACGCCAACAACGGCACGATGCAGGCCAGCGGTGGCGGCACGCTGGTGTTCTCCGCGACGGCCATCGACAACACCAACGGCACGATCCAGTCCCTGGACGCGTCCTTCGTAAACCTCAGCAACTCGCACATCCGCGGCGGCTTGCTGACCACCGTGGCTACCGGCGAGATGCGCGTCACCGGGAACACGACGACATTGGACAACATCACCAACACCGGGCTGATCGTGGTCAACAACGCCGTTGACCCTCACATCGCCAATACGGTCACCAACAACGCGACGATCGCGCTCAACTCGACCGGCGCGAACACGCGCTTGACGCTCGCCACCGACCCGGCCACGCTCACTGGAACCGGCGCCCTCGTCATGGGCGACCATGTCAACAACGGCATTACGGGCGTCGGTTACGACTGGGTGCTCGTCAACGACGCCGACCATACCATTCGCGGCGCAGGCAGCGTCGGCATCAATATCATCAACCTGGACAACCACGGGGTCATCAGCGCCGATCAGCCCACCGCCTTGACGGTCGACCTTCGCGGCGGCGGCCTGGGCAGCCACAACGACGGGATCATGCAGGCCGAAAGCGGGGGCACGCTCGTGCTGTCCGGCACGGGCATCGACAACACCGGCGGCGTGATTCAAGCACTCGCAGGATCCCGCACCGACATCACCAATTCGCACGTCTGGGGCGGAACGCTCACGACACAAGGCGACGGTGTCTTGAACTGGGACGGCGCCCCGACGTTACAGGACCTCACCAACACCGGTGCCATCTCGGTGCCGAACAACGCGGACCCGCGCGTCCGCGGCAACATCACCAACAACGCCACCATTGCGATGAACTCCACCGGAAGTCACACGGACCTGACGGTCGATTCCGCCGTAGCGACGCTGAGCGGCAATGGCGATCTGCGGATGGGTGACGGGACGCCCAACAATCGGATAACGGGAACAAGCTTCGATTGGGTCCTTGTCAATGGCGCCCAGCACACGATCCGCGGCTCCGGCAACATCGGAGCCAACACGATCAACCTAACCAACGACGGGCTCATCGACGCCGATCAGGACGCCGCCCTGACCATGGACCTGCGCGGTGGCGGGCCTGGCAGCTTCAACAACGGCATCATGCAGGCCAGCGCCGGCGGAACGCTCAGCGTCTTTGACACGACCATTGACAACACCAACGGCACGATTCAGGCGCTCGACGCTTCGTTCACGGATATCCAAAGCTCGCACATCATGGGTGGTGTGCTGACCACCCTGGGCAGCGGCGAAGTGCGTACCGTCGCAAGCCCGATCCTCCAGGATGTGGCCAACACCGGGCTGGTCTCGGTGACCGACAACTCCAATCCACGAATCCGCGGGACTATCACCAACAACGCAACGATTGCGATGAACTCCGCCGGCAGTCATACGGATCTGACGGTCGATTCAGACCCTGCAACAATCAATGGTGACGGCGTCATTCGCATGGGCGACCACGTTAACAACCGCATCACGGGGACCGGTTTCGACTGGGTCTTGATCAACGGTGCCCAGCACACGATCAGCGGTTCCGGCAACATTGGAGTCAACACGATCAACCTGACGAACGACGGGCTCATCGACGCCGACCAGGCCACCACCTTGACGATGGACCTGCGCGGCGGCGGGCTTGGCAGCGTCAATAACGGTGTCATGCAGGCCAGCAGTGGCGGCACCCTAAATGTTTTTGACACGACGATCGACAACACCAACGGCGCGATTCAGGCGCTCGATGCGTCCTTCACGTACATCCAAAGCTCGCACATCATCGGTGGCGAGCTGACCACCCAAGGCAGCGGCGAACTCCGGACTGTCGCAAGCCCCATCCTCCAGAATAACACCAACACGGGGCTGATCTCGGTGACCGACAACTCCACTCCACGAGTCCGCGGGACGA
Source organism: Phycisphaerae bacterium (assembly GCA_029260155.1). Classification (GTDB taxonomy): domain Bacteria; phylum Planctomycetota; class Phycisphaerae; order UBA1845; family UBA1845; genus OFTM285. The sequence continues at coordinate 5,287 of JAJDDU010000594.1, forward strand.
TCACCAACAACGCAACGGTTGCGATGAACTCCACCGGGAGTCACACGGATTTGACGGTCGATACGGACCCCGCGACGTTGAGCGGCAACGGTGAGCTGCGGATGGGTGACCGCGTCACCAATCGAATAACAGGAACAGGCTTCAGTTGGGTACTGATCAACGACAGCAATCACACGATCCGCGGCTCCGGCAATATCGGCATAAACACCATCAACATCTTGAACCGCGGCACGATCATCGCGGATCAGCCCACTGCCATGACGATCGATCAGCGAGACAGCTTCGTAAACACCGGCATGGTCCACGTCACCGCGGACGGGGCAATGACCATTACCTGGGGCGAAATGGATAACCGCGGCGAGGTGCTCGTCGACGCCGGACGCACGCTCTCGCGCCACGGGAATTACACGCAGACCGCAGACCGTACCATGATTCACGGAGACCTGAACGTCACGAGTGGCGTCGTCGACCTTCAGGGCGGCACGCTTGGCGGCACGGGCGTCGTCAATAGCAATGTCGAGAACAGCGGTCGAGTCAATCCCGGCGGCAGCGTCGGCGAGCTGACCATCAACGGAACGTACACGCAACGGGAACACGGCGTCTTCCGCGTCGACATCGGCGGCATGCAGACCGGCGAGTTCGACGTGCTCACCACCACCGGTGCCGCGACCCTCGACGGCGTCTGCATCGCGACGCTTGCAGGCGACTACCAACCGAACGTAGGCGACAGTTTCGACGTCATGAATTTCCCCTCCCGAACCGGCGAGTTCGCGATTGTCGCGGGACCGGCAGGTCCGGGGCTGACGTTTGAAGCCACGTACACCGACACGACCGCAACACTCACGGTCGTCGCGTGTTCCGACGTTGCTGATCCTCATGTCGTCCACGCCGACGGCCTACCCGGTGAGACGAGACCATTCAGCGGATACGTTGATCCCCGTGCCGAGAGCAACAACGGCGTCGACGTGAATATGGGGCTAACCACGTTCACGCTTGCGTTCGACGAACCCGTCTTCGCGATTGGCGGCGACTCCGAAATCAATGCCGCCGCAGTCAGCGTCAGCGAAACCGGCGGAGGCAACGCGCCCAACGTCGTAGCCGTTGACATCACAAACAATCCGATCATTCGTGTCACACTAGACCGCATAATTACAATCCACGAGTGGACTACGATTACGGCGGACGTCGAGGATTCTTGCGGAAACGTCATTGATTCCGTCGGCGACGCCGGACCCGGCGTCAACGAACCCGATCGCCTCGACGTTGCGTTCCTCCCCGCCGACGTGGACCAGGACTTCGCCGTCGGACCGTTCGACCTGCTCCGGTTCCGTCAGCTCGTCAACGAAATCGCAACGCCCACCACCGGAACACTGACCGACTACGTCGACATCGACCGCACGGGGGCGATCTCCCCGTTCGACCTCTTGTCGTTCCGGCAGATGGTAAACGGCGTTACACCCGCGACGCGATCCTGGGCCGGCGCGTTTATGATCAGCGAGCAACCATAGGCGGCTGCGACCGTCCGGCTTCGGATATGTTCAGACGCCCGTTCCGGGCTTGAGGCCGAGGACGACCTCCGGCGGCAGCCGCGTACGGCGGATCTGTGGGAGCGTCAGTCTCGGCTTCGCCCGCGCGGGTCCACCGGCGGTGACCCAAGACGCCAAGATCCTGCCGGATCGTCAATGTGGATACGGTCGTGAGCTGTTCGTGGCGGTGGTGTTTCGCCCCCGGGCGCGTGACGATTACAGGCTGCGCCCAAACCGACGAATACCACGAAGCCCGGGCGTCCATGACGCCCAGCTCACGCAGCCGCGTAAGTGGAAACGTAAGCCACGTCGAGATAAGGGTTAACGGATTGCGCTACAAGGAGTTACGCACTGAGTGCGCACTGGATCCAGACTGGTTTCGGACTGTTTTGAGGGTGGTCTGGACACAACTCCGACACAACTATCGGTTGGGGAAGCTGGTAGGATCGCCGTTTGCAAGCCGTCGTGTCTGACCGATCGCGGCAGGGAATGGGCAACCGCCCAGGCCATGAAGCCGGCCGCACCCACGTCTGCTGTCATGTCGTACCCTTGGCGTCGCGCGTGCCGCGCGCAGGGTGCCAAGAACAGCCATTTGTATGCGGGAATACACCGAAACTGCCGGCAACTGCCGAGGTTTCGCCCATTCTCCGGAACCGTTTGCCGGCGTTTCCGCTGCCAAGATGATGCGGGATGGCGTTTTGGGGAGATACAGGGAGTGTCAATGCGTGTCCTTGAGCGGCGCGCGATAGTAGGCGGCGCGTTCGGGCTTCGCCCAGGCATCGTAGAGTCGAATGAGAAGCTCAAGTGCCTCACGCGTCTTTCTGTGGAGTTCGACGAGTCTCTCCGCGACGAAGAACTCCTGCAGTGATCGGTGCGGGAAGTACAAAGCGTGGTCTGAATTGCGATCCAGGCGACAACCAGCAACCAGGTCTCTTTTCACGCATTCAATTCGGTATTGACAACGCGTACGGAGTAAATGAGAGGGACAGCTAATCGCCCGCGCCGGCTGTCTTGAGCTTGGCACGCCAGGCCGAGGCTTGTTCGGGCCGACCGATCTCATCGTATGCGTCGGCGAGTTGACCGATCACTTTTCGCGTGTTGGGGTGTTGCACGCCGAACGACGTGCTCAATCGCTCGCTGGCGTCTTTGAGGTGGGGGATGGCCTCCTTGAGGCGATTGCTCTTCATGAGACAGTCGCCGAGTCGATACTGGAATGCGCCCTGATACAGATGGTCGGCAGGCAGGGATTCGCGCGCGACGTCGATCACCCGTCGCAGTTGAGCTTCTGCCGCATCAAACTTGCCATTGTTGATGAGCAGGGCCGCATAGTTGCTCGCAAAAGCCAGGGTGTTGGGGTGGCGTTCACCCAGGACTCGACGCGCCACTTCCATGGCCTCTCCACACAGGGGCTCGGCTTCGCGGTGTTTTCCACGGCGTTGGTACAACGACGCCAGGTTGTTGATGGCGATGAGCGTGTCCTGGTGATCGTCTCCTAAGATTCTTCGGGTACCTGTAAGCGATTGCTTGTTCAGTTCCTCTGCCTCGTCGAATCGTTCGAGTTGTAGCAGGGCATGCGCCAGCGTGTTCATGGCGCGAAGCGTGCTCGCGTGATCTTCACCAAAGAGCCTGCGCCGCGTGTTGAGGACCGTTTGTAGGATCGGCTCAGCTTCGGCTGCCTTACCACGGTCCATAAGGACGGCCGCGAGGTTGACATGGTTGGTCAGGATTTCCTTCTCGGTTGAATTGCCAAGGCGCAGCCTCTGGTCCAGCACGCTGCGGCAGATGCGGGTGGCTTCTTCGGTCTGCCCCAGTTCGCGTAGAGCAACGGCCAGTGATTCCTCGGCGTTGAGGGTCCGTTGGTCGTCCGGTCCGACAGTGCGCCGATGGCCTTCCAAGGCTCGCTCAAGCAATTCGCGGGCGGATTCAGCGTCGCCCTGGTCCAATCTCAACAGGCCCAACTCAGTTATGGACGAGAAGAGCGAGACCTCTTCGCCAGGATGCTGTTCGCGTAGCGCAATTGCCGACTCCAGCAACTCTTCCGCCTTGTCCAATTCGCCGAGCTTGCGGTATGTCTTCGCCATGGTGCCCTTGAGCATCGCCCTCGTTGCGGGATCATTGGGAAAAGCCCCCTGAATGCGCGCCGTGGCGCGGTCCAGCACACTCACCATCATCACATGCGGACCATCCACGTCGGGGTCCGGTGCCGCGAGCAGCTGCATGAAGTACGCGTTGATCTCCTGGACGCGCGCCGCCTCGCGTTTGGCGATACTTGCCTGTACCGCGCTGACAACGGTTCCCCCTACGAGGGCAACGACGACCAGTAGCGCGGCAACGACTGCGGCGCGATTGCGGCGGGCGAATTTGCGGAGTTGGTAGACCGTTGTTGCCGAGCGGGCCGTGATCGGTTCGTCGGCAAGGAAGCGCCGCAGATCGGAGCCCAGCTCCAAGGCGGATTGGTAGCGTCGGGTCTTGTCCTTCTCAAGGGCCTTGGACACGATCGTGTCGATGTCGCCGCGGTAGATCCTGCTTACGGAGGTCAGCGAGGCGGGTTCCTCTTCGGTGATGATGCGCGCCGCCTGGGGGATCGTCTTGTGCGAGACATCGTGAGGCTGATGCCCGGCGAGCAACTCGTACAAAATAACGCCGAGGGCGTAGATGTCGGATCGGGTATCGAGTTCGCGCGAATCACCGACGATCTGCTCGGGGCTCATGTACGCGATGGTGCCGATGAGCTGTCCGACGTCGGTCTGCAGTGTCGTGGTGCGGATGTCCGCATCCGTCGCCCGAGCAACGCCGAAATCGACGATTTTCGGCTCGCCCGACCGGTTGACGAGTATGTTGCCCGGCTTGAGATCGCGGTGAATAACGCCCTTCTGATGGGCGTGATGCACGGCGGTGCAGATCTTGGTCATCAGTTCAAGCCGCTGACGCACGCTGAGGCGTTGCGATTCGGCGTATTGGGTGAGGGTTTGCCCGTCGACCAACTCCATTGCGAAAAAGGGCTGGGGTCCGTCGCCTGTCGCTTCGGTGCCGGCCTCGAAGACTTGAGCGATGCCCGGATGCTGGAGTGAACCGAGAACCTGACTTTCGAGCGCGAAGCGCTTGCGCATCTCAATTGACTGGACTCCGGGCCTGATGACTTTGAGTGCAACCGTGCGGCGGGGGTTCTTCTGCTCGGCGCGATAGACGACGGCCATTCCACCGCGGCCGAGGACGCCCTCGATGTGGTATTGCCCGATGCGTTCGGGGCAGCTCTGGGGAGGCTCGTCGACGATCGCGGCGTCAGTCGCCGGTTCGGTCGGTACGGGGACTGTTCCCCTGGCGAGCAGCGACTCCGGACTTGCGGCGGCGAACGTCGCGCCGAGTGCCGGGGTGCTCAGAAACGTGCCGGTCTCGTCGTCATGCGCCAGGAGTGCCTCGACTTCCTGGCGTACGGCTTCGTCTCGACGGCAGGCGCGTTGTAGAAAATCAGCGCGCTCTTGCGGGTGTTTCT
>JAJDDU010000007.1 GCA_029260155.1 Phycisphaerae bacterium
GCGATCATCGCGTGCATGCTGATCAGCCTGTGGACGGGGCGGCGACCAACGCTGCGGACCTACGAAATGATCTGTTACTACTTCTCGGGCCTAGCCGACGAAGACGAACTTCTCGCTCACATCGCGAAGCTGAAAAACCAAGAACCAGCCTAACCGCGGCCCGTCGCACTCTCGGGCGAGCGGCGGTTGATGCTGCGCCCAATCGTCACCCGGCCGCGAGGACGCAATGAAACACTGACGGCCTGCAAACTACCTCCGTGCGCTTGACAGGCAGCGATCATCTGAGACGCAATCGCCGTGCCGAACGGGATTGGGTTCGGCCACCAGTCCCGAATCGACATGGCCCCAGCGGCCGTGTGCCTGTTAGGCCCGGCCTGCTTGCCCATCATTGGGCACTTGCTACTGCTCTCCATGTGTTTCTCCGTCGTAGATTGGGCCAACACGACGTCACCATCAGGCACTATCCAAAGGCCAAGTGCGAAGGTGACAAGCAAGATTCGCCTTGTTCCTCTGTTTAGGCACACCGCGCGTCTTCGAACTAATCCGTTCGGCACGGGGCACCTGCTTGCGATCATCTTATCTGTCATGCGGTTTCTCCTAGCATTTGATTGAACTTTGGTTGATCTGATTTCGAAGTTCCGTCTTGTTGTCATCTAGTCTCCCACCCCCGACGTCTCGGCGAGACACTCAGGACAGGTGCCCCAGTAGATCACCTCCGCCTCATCGATCTGGAACCCCGAATTGGCCTCGGCGGTCAAGCATGGGGTCTCGCCAACAGCGCAGTCGACATCGACCGCTTTTCCACAGGCGCGGCAGATTAAGTGGTGATGGTTGTCACCGACCCGGTCCTCGTAAAGAGCAGGCGACCTCGCGGGCTGGATGCGACGGATCAGGCCCTTTTCGACGAGCATCCCGAGAGCGTCGTACACTGCCTGTCGCGAGATGGCACCGTTATCGGCGCGAACGTCCTCGGCGATCACGTCCGCCGTGCTGTGGGGCCGACCCGACACCGCGCGCAGCGTGGCCAGGCGCTGGGCCGTGACCTGGACGCCATGCTCGCGAAGGAGGGTGGCAGGGTCTTTGGACATGCTTGGGTCATATTCCAAACTCTGGACTGAGCCAAATATCTATCTCAGTCCAGATATTTGTGGCCGGGCGGTGGACAAGTTCGGCTGGGGTAGGGCAAGGATATTATGATTGTGCATGCTCGGCTGTTCACAAACACGCTGCAAATGGCGGAGAGTGAATTGTGCACGTTTGTGCGAGGAGGTTTGCCGGCGGCTGGAACTCAAAACCTCTCTGAAGGCATCAAGAACCCGATTCCGTGGTCGAAATCGGGGCGTATCGGAGAGGGAGGGATTCGAACCCCCGGTACAGTTACCCGCACACTGGTTTTCGAAACCAGCTCCTTCAGCCACTCGGACACCTCTCCTCGCAGATCGCAGTCACAATAGCGTCAGATTCGAATCGGGCAATCGAGGATTCGATATCGAGCTGAAACGCGTCGCCTGCGAACGCCAAAGGAACCAAAACGTGGGACGTGAAATCGACGCTAATACCCACCCAGGGCAGGAGTTATGCTCACTTACGCGGCTCGTCGTTCAATCGCGGCTTGATTTGCTTCGGATACTTGTGGTAGCATGGGCGCTTTGGGAGCGGTCTTCGCTTCCCGTTTGGAGAGGAAAGAATCCCTGCCTGGGGTAACGGACGATTGACATGACACGCGCGCTCTTTGGTCCTATGGTGGTTTTGCGACTCTCGTGCGCCATTCTCGTTGCGGCGGCCATCCCCGCGGCCGGCGCGCCGGACGACACCGTACACCTGTCGTTTGCGGACATCCGCGTCGTGTTCGACGATGTGACGTCCGTACTCTCCGTGGTCGACGAGCCGGCTACTTCGATGTCAGCGACGCTTCGAGACAGCGTGGGCGACGCTGTCGATCGCGCGACGATTGCGCTGGCCGACGACTTTGATGTCGAGCTTAATGTCTGGGTGAACAACCCGCTTGGCGTCGACAATCTCACGCTGGACGGATCGCTTCGCGGGACGGATATCTTCGCGACACTCGCGGCACCTTCGTACGAAGCGACGTATGCGAATATGCCGTTCGGCGCCGATCTCGACGGGGTCAGTTTCTCCGGTGGCGTTCTCGTCATCGCGGGCGTTGTTGGCACCCAGACTCCGCCAGCCATTCTGCGCCATCCGTTGGCCGGCGACTGGATGTTCCACGGCACCGACGACTCCCCCATGGGCGTGGGAGCTGACGGTGTTGCCAATCGCGTGACGGTCGGTGCCGCCGTCCGAAACTCCTTCGACGGCGGTACGGTGATCTTCGTGGACATCGCCTTACCCGTGTTCGCCGATGGCACGTCGACCTCGGGCATCAACAGCGCCGACGAGCTATTCTCTATCGCAATGGCACACGACGGATTCGATTCATCGGGCGGCGACATGTCCATCGCCCTGTTTCCGTCGCCGGACAACTGCGGCGACGGTGTCCTCGATCCTGGTGAAGAATGTGATTCCGGGACGGGCAACTCCAACTTCGTCCAGAACGCGTGTCGTACAGACTGTCGGTTCGCCCGTTGTGGCGACGGAGTCAGAGACGACGGCGAGGAGTGCGACGGAAGCGATGATCACGCATGCCCCGGTGGATGCGAGGGATGTCTGTGCACCCTCAGCGCCCCGACCGTATCGGGGTGGGGGATGATCATTCTGTCAGGCCTGCTGCTCAGCGGGCTGTCGATCAAGTTCCGTACACGCCAAACGGCCTTCAACGCGTAGTATCTCTCGCGGTGCAGTCTCCGCGCCGGGATAACTCCCCCGCCAACGCCCGATTCTCTTTGGGTTCGCCTCAGCGCAAGCAGTTCGATACCATAGCGTCGCGGCTGCGGTTACCAGAATTGCAGCGCGTGGCTCCTGGTTCTCTGGATCCAGTGAAAGGCGATGTCTCGTGCGGATAGCGGTCGTGGCAGAGTGGTTGGATCCCGCCCGTGGCGGCGCCGAGACCTCGACGCTGCAATTCATGAGCCGGCTCGTGTCGCGCGGGGTGTCGCTCGATGTCTTCACGCGCAGCCCGCTGCCTTCCAGCCCAGCCATGACGGTACACTCGATTGCGACGTCGGCCCCTGGGCGTGCAGCCGCCACCACGGAATTCATCAGCAAGGTCGAAAGCGCGATTGTCCCGGCGGATTGCGATTTGGTACACGCGTTTATCCCCTGCGTCGGGGCGGACGTCTACCAGCCGCGCGGCGGTACCGTGGCGGAAACGATCCAAAGGACAATCGCAGCCCGTCGGACGCCCCTCGGGCGAGCGGTGAAGCGGTCGACTCTGTGGTTCAACGCGCGACAGCGACTGGTGCTGTCCAAAGAACGTGAGTTCCTGACCGGCGACAACCTTCCGACCGTGATCGCCATCTCGGAGTATGTGGCGCGACAACTGCGCGAGCATTACGCCTATCCGGAGTTTCGAATACATCACGCCGCAAATGGCGTGGACGCAAAGCCGGGATCGCCGTCGGAGCGGCTGGCTGATCGCGCGAGGATCCGTTCAGCATGGGGGGTCGCCCGCGACGAGCTCTTGCTGCTCCAGGTATGCCACAACTTCCGCCTCAAGGGCGTTCATTGCTTCTTGGAGGCGTTGGCACTGGCCCGACAAGGCGGCGGCGGGTGTCCGATGAAGGCGATGGTCGTAGGCCGCGACAAGCCAGGTCCTTGGCGAAGACTGGCGAGGCGATTGGGCGTGGATGACATCGTGCGATTTACCGGACCCACCGACAGTGTGTCCGCGTTTTTTCACGCCGCGGACGTGATGATCCATCCCACGTACTACGATCCTTGCAGCCGGGTAGTGCTGGAAGCGACTGCCCATGGCCTTCCGGTTGTTTGCACTCGGTATGACGGTGCGTCGGAAGTGTTGGTTGACGGCGTTTCGGGATTCATTCTCGACTCACCCGACGCTATCGCCGTTTTCGCTGACCGCATCAGGATGTTGGGTGACAAGACGGTCCGACAACGCATCTCCGGCGTGGCGCGATCATTGGCTGAACGAATCACGATGGACCGCCATGCGGAGGACGTTGTCGGGATCTACGAGTGCCTTCTGGAGGGACGCTCGCGCGGGTCTGATCTGTCGACACCGTCCCACAAAGACGAGGTTTGTCGCTGAAACCACTTGTATCGGACGGGGGGGCGCTGCTACCCTTAGCGACCTGGGCAATCGCATCCGACAATTGAGTGGGAAAACGGCGGTAGGCTTGCTAGGATTTGGTAGTGGAACAGAATCGACTGAGAGGCCGCGCGATACAATGAGTCAGGCACAGCAGACCATCAGAGTACTCCTGATCCAGCCGGACGGCGAAACACCGCACGCCGCGGCCGGGTTCTTTGGCCCGAGCGTCGACTTGGTTCGGGCGGCAACCGTTGGCGAAGCTTCCTCTCTCCTTGCCGACAACAACTTCGACTACGTCATCGCGTCCACGAACAATCCCACCTTCGAGAGTTTGCTTGCGGGCACTGCCCCTGTGGACGAGTTGGACGCCGGATGCGAAGGCGTCGGCGTCTTCGACAGTTCCGGGCAGTTGGTGTGGGCCAACCCGGCATTCCTGAGTTTCGCAGAGGACATTCGCGCGGGCGTTGAAAAGGCGTGCGTGGAGACGTTTACATGGACCGCCCGTCGCGGCGGCGGGAGCAAGGCGGGCGGCTCGGTCGAACGACGGTCATCGTTGCAGGCATCGGGAGGCGGAGAGTTCCACCTGACCATGACGCCCATTATCGACATGGACCATCAGGTGACGCAGGTCGTTGCCGTCGTACGCGACGTGACGCGCGCCCGTGCTCGCAGCAAGCAGCTTGACGCCATCAACCACGCCGGCCGCGAGCTCGTGCGGATGGACGCCGAGCAGGTATCGCAACTCAATACCGAAGAACGCCTCGCGCTCCTTGAGGAGAAGATCGTCCGCTACTTGCACGACCTGATGCACTTCGACAACTTCTCCATTCACGTACTCGACCGCAAGACCAACAAGCTCGAGCCCGTGCTAATGACCGGCATGCCGCAGGCTTTGCAGACGCTCGATCTCTTCGCATTGCCCGAAGGCAACGGCATCGCCGGATATGTCGCATACCACGGCCGGAGCTACAATTGTCCTGACGTAGCCGCCGACTCGCGATACTTCCGGGCCATGGACGGGGCGCGCAGTTCGCTGACCGTGCCCTTGCGTCTGAACGACCAGGTGATCGGCATCTTGAATGTGGAGAACACCGAACCGGATGCGTTCGATCAGGACCAATGCACCATGGCGGAAATCCTCGGCCGCGACATCGCAGCCGCGCTGCACATTCTCGATCTCATGGTGACCGAGCGCTACACCACTACCGGTCGCCTTGGCAGCGACGTGATGGCCGGGGTCACCACGCCGTTGAATGAGATCATGACCGACATCGAAAACCTTGTCGTGGATTACGTCGGGCACGATGATCTGCGACATCGCCTCAACAGGATCTCCACCAACGCTGTGACCATCCGCGAGTCCATTAAGGACGCCACATCGCCCCGCAGAGGGGTCCTCGGTCACCGCTCGACGGGCGTGAAGCGCAGCGACCCCACCCTGACCGGCAAGAAGCTTCTCGTAATTGACGACGAGGACATGATTCGCGAAACCGTTCACGACGTGCTCACGAGCTACGGCTGCGAGGTAAGCGTGGCGAACAACGGCGACCGGGCGGTCGAGCTCATTCGCGAACAATCCTATGACCTCGTCCTCAGCGACATCAAGATGCCCGGCCGAAACGGCTACGAAGTCTTTGCGGCCGTGAAAGAGGCCAACGCCGCAACGCCGGTGATCCTCATGACCGGCTTCGGCTACGATCCGAATCACTCCATCGTCCGAGCCCGTCGCGACGGGCTCGCAGCCGTTCTCTTTAAGCCATTCAAAGTCGACCAGCTCCTCGGCGAACTTCGCGCCGCCCTGCACACCTCAGCAGGCTGAACTGACGCGATTACTAATGGGTTGAATCCACTTCGGATGGTGTGAAGCGAAGCACTAGGCGACCGTGGGTTCCCGTCGGTGCGACCCGGTTCACGCCGAGGCTGGCGAAGTCCACGAGCTCGAATAGCTCCTGGAGCTGACGCAACGCGCCGGCTGGATCCGTCGCGGACTGCGAAACCTTGCGCAGCACACCGGCGGGCACGACTACATCGAGCACCTCGTCCCCGCGCAGCACACGGAAAACCCACTGTCCACCGTCGGGCGGAGCGGAGACCAATCGGCGGAGGTCAGCCGTCGGCTTCGTCAGCGACAGCAGCGAACCGTTCACCCCCATGATGCGATCTTCGGGTCGCAGTCGTCCCTGCGCCCGGCCAATCTCGTGTACGTGAGCAACCACAATCGTACCTGGTGTATCGCCCGGCTTCATCCCGATTCCGAGCTTCGGACGCGCTGGCCTTCGTCTCGTGTCACCGTCCGTGTCGCCCATCCAACTCCCCAGCCACCGTCCGGCGAAACCGTCGGTGTCGTTCAGCCAAGCATCGACCACCTGGGCAGCGAGCGCGGGCTGAGCAACGGCCAGGGACACCAACTGACTGTCGAGCGCGGCGATATCCATCGCATCGCTCACCCGTGGCGTTAGCCCCCAGCGGGCATCGATCATGTTGCGGATCTGATCGGCGCCGGCGGCTACCACAAGCCAGTCGTCGACGGCTGCGAACGCCGGCACGAATACCCATTCACTTTCACCGGACGACCCGCTCGTCCACGGCATGGCCACTTCGTAAATCGTGACGCCGAGGTATGCGCTCTGAGAGAACCGGACGTGCGGTTGGGGGCTCGACCGACGCTGCAGATCGAGCCAGTCGACAACCACCTGCACCGCTTCGGCGCACGCCCGAGCCGACGCGATCGCATCCTCCGCCTCAAGCTGCACGGCCACCTGAGGAATGTCAGGCCCTGGACCGAGCTGCTGGTCCCACGTGACAATGGCACGCGGACCGACCTTGCCGAAACACCGCTCGACAACGGCTTCGACGTCGAACGCACGCAGCAGAAGCTTGGCAAATGCGGGCGTGTTTTCATCCACGCCCCGCTTAATGACGCCCTGAAACGCACTGCGAACATCGAGCTCAGTACTCCACACTCCCAGCGTGGTTCGCGGAAGCAGCCCGATGCGCTCGAGCGGGACGGGGCGGCGAGCCAAGTCTGTCCCGGGAACCTGGGGCGTCGCACGGAACGCGAACTCCGCGCCGAAGTCTCGCAAATACATGCCAGCCGCCGCTTGCTTCCACGGGAACGGGCTCACCGAGGATCCATCGATATACGCGAAGCCATCCATGCCCGGTGTCAGCGATTCCAGTGCCTCCGAGAAACCCGCTTCGTCCGCGAGCGACGGGCGCGTCGGATCCAACATCAGGTCGACCGCCTGCTGGTAGAGCGACTCGCTCGTCCGGCGCTGGCTGACAATCAACGTGCGTCGTTTCACGGCTACGGAAAGAACGTGTCGGCTCCGGTAGACGGTGACATCACCCTTGCCGTCGATGGTGTCGATGCTGTCCGGGGGGAAGATCTCTTTTTGGATGAAGTTATCGGCGGGGGCCAGCCGCACCAACAAGATGCCCTCAGCCAACCGCTTCCACGATGGCGCGGCGATCGCAACACGCCGGGTCAACAAACCCTCGGCCGCCTCACCCGGCTTGAACCCCAGGCCACGAATCGTACGCCGCCAATCAACCGAAAGCCCACGGCGTGCGTCTTCAGGGCCGACCAAGAGCTGATACAGCCGATCCGCGCTGATCGCCCGGTCACCCGCGCGTTCATCGCCAAGTCTATCGAGTTCGACGTAAAAACCAGCAGAGGACGGGACGGCCGCCGCCAAGGTATCGTCGTGAATGGCGCCCATCCCCACGGGGCACCACGCCACGAAAAGGAGCGCAACGGCGTACCTCAGAAGTCGCCGCGTTGCCAAGAACCGAGCCGCGACCATAAGGGGGCGAACCGGATAGGATGCCATTAGCATGAAACACTTGCGTTAGAGTTCTTCGATGTCGTCGCTCGCGACGGCAGGTGCCAGCTCGTCCAGAGACTCGGGAAGTGGCTCGAAGGTATCATCGGTTTCAGACGGCTCGTTGACCTCGAACTGATCAAGAATCTGCAAGATCCCGATCTGCCCGAACTCGATCACCGATTGAGCGCTTTCCGCGCGTGTGTTCCAAGTCGATTCGATTTGGCGCACCAAAGAATCCGCCGACTGCCCGAAATCCACATCGGGCTCGATCCGCGCGCCGCGCTCTCGCTTCAGCTCGGTGTTTTCAATGCGTTCGCCGGCGACATGCACGCCCGGTTTGCTCAGCCACACCGTCAACGCAATCGCCACCACCGCAGCAGCAGCCAGCGACGCCCGCCCGATCCACCACGGACGCTGCCAGCGCCCGGCGCGTAGCACGTCGGAAGGCTCGATGCAGGCCAGCAACCGATCGGTAAAACCGCCGTCAAGTCCGCCGTCAACGCCCGTATCGGCGTCTGAGGCGATCACGTGACCCGCAACCTGCATGAGCGCCAACTCGTGACGACAGCTAGTGCAATGCAGACGGTGCGCGGCGAGTTCCGCGTCCAGGGTGGACGGCAACTCTCCGTCAAGGTAAGCGTCAAAGAGGTTTCGTGCCTGTTCGCAGTTCATGTTGATCATCACACACTATGCACGACGAACGCCGAGTTGATACTCGGGTCACATCCGTCACTACATGCTACCCAGCCAGCCCCGCCAGGATGCGGAAATTCGCCGGCTCTCGCTCGACGATCGGTTCGAGTAATTCTCTCAGCCGCGCCCGAGCGCGATGCAGGTGACTCTTCACGGTCGCCACCGGAAGTTCGAGCACCCGTGCAATGTCCTGGCAACTGTGCTCGTTCTGATAAAACAGCAATACCGTCGCACGCTGCGGCGCACTCAAACGGTCGACCGCTCGCCACAGGATTTTCTTGATGTGCTCAGCCGAGTCACTCTGCGACGCGGCGAAATCCGCAGCCGGACCGGCGGAAGGCATGGTTCCGAAATCGATTTCGCCGGTCAGAGATTGCTTGCGACGTAAGAAGTTCAAACACAGGCGATACGCGATCGTGAACAGCCACGTGCTGAAACGGAACTCCGTCGAAAACGAATCCAGGGAGGCGAAGGCCTTGAGCAGTGCGTCCTGCGCAATCTCTTCAGCGTCGTGGTGATTGCGAATCATTCGGCGCACAAACGCGAACAGACGATCCTTGTGCAGATCGATCAGCTCGCGCATCGCGGCGCAATCCCCGCGGCGCGCAGCGGCGATCAATCGCTTCTCCGCTTGGCGAGCGCCGGCGTCCGTCCGCTGTGTCACTTCCATAGCCATGCCTTCCCGATTGATTATACTCATGTCCTACGCCGTTTGTTGCAATGTTTCAACGGCCGAATACACTGCGGTTCTTGAGACGTGAGACGGGACGAAATACGACCCAAGTCCCTGCTAACCTGTTTGCCCGTATGAGCTTATGGCAAAAAAAACGCCCCGCAAACAGCCCAGCTTACAAAACCGAAAAGCGCGCTTTCGGTACGAACTATTGGACCAATTCGAGTGCGGAGTCGTCCTCCTGGGCACGGAAGTCAAGAGTATTCGAGCAGGGCAAGGGTCACTTGAGGAGGCGTTCGCCACCATCGACGCGGGCGAGATTTGGCTTCGCGGGTTCCACATTCCGCCCTACGATCACGGAAACGTCCACAACCACGACCCCAACCGCCGGCGAAAACTCCTTCTGCACAAACGCGAAATCAACAAGATCGAACCCAAGTTGACGCTGCGAGGCCTAACCCTCGTACCCGTAAAAGTGTATTTCAACGAACGCGGGTTGGCCAAGGTCACCCTCGCCCTCGCCAAGGGAAAGACCCACGGCGACAAACGCCAAGATTTGAAGACACGCGATGCCAAACGGGAGATGGACCGTGAAATCAAAAACCGGTGACAGCAACAACAGGAGGATCCATCGATGGCGTTGATCAAGAGCGTGTCCGGTGTGCGCGGCATCGTCCGATCCGAATCGCCGGACCGCATCACCATGAACGAATCGGTAGCCAGGCGTTTGGGGCGTGCCTACGCAAGTCACCTCAAGGGAAAAGCCACGCAGCGCGATGACCTGCTACTCGTCGGTGGGCGCGACGGGCGTATGGGCGGAGAGATCCTGCTCGAGGCTTTTCTTGACGGCGCCCGCACTTCCGGCCTTGCGACGCTCGACATCGGCATCGTCACCACGCCCGGCGTCGCCATGATGGTCAAGGCCACCGCAGCCGCCGGCGGCGCGGTCATCACAGCCAGTCACAATCCCGCTGAATGGAACGGTGTCAAGCTGATGACACCCGAAGGTTGCGCCCCGCCACCGGCCGATGCAAACATCATTTTCGCCCGATTCGACAACAACGACTTCATCGACGCAGCGGCGGCCGCAACACGGAACGTCCAACAGATCGACCCGCACGAGCATCACCTCGAATCCGTCTTGAAAACGGTGTGCGTCGATCGGATCCGCGAGTGTGCATTCTCCGTCGTACTCGACAGCATCAACGGAGCCGGCGCGAAAGCGGGGCGCATGCTGCTCGAGCGCCTCGGCTGCCGTCTGACCCACGTGAACGACGAACCCGCTCCAACCTTCGCCCACACCCCCGAACCCATCGCAGCCAACCTGACGTCTCTGTGCGATCTGGTGCGATCGACCGGCGCGGACGTCGGATTCGCCCAGGACCCCGACGCCGACCGACTCGCAATCGTCGACGAAAACGGCCGTTTCATCGGCGAAGAGTACACGCTCGCCCTCTGTGCCAAACACGTCTTCGCCTCCCAGGCTGGCGCCGTCGCGATCAACCTCTCAACCTCGCGGCTGACCGACGATCTTGCCGCAGAGGTAGGCGAACCCTGTCGCGTCTACCGTTCCGCCGTCGGTGAAGCCAACGTCGTCGCAACCATGAAGAAACACGACTGCGTGTTCGGCGGCGAGGGCAACGGCGG
Organism: Phycisphaerae bacterium; assembly: GCA_029260155.1. Lineage (GTDB taxonomy): Bacteria > Planctomycetota > Phycisphaerae > UBA1845 > UBA1845 > OFTM285. The sequence goes on from JAJDDU010000007.1 coordinate 11,012, forward strand.
AGTCATCGACCCCCGCGTCGTGTACGTACGCGACAGCCTCGTGGCCATGGCCCTGGTGCTCGATCTTCTTGCCAAGGACCGGCGGACCGTCTCCCATTACGTCACGACAATGCCCAAGTACGCGATGATCAAGAAGAAAGTCACCTGCGATGCAGCGAGCATCCCCCAGGCGCTGGCAGCGACGCGCCAAGCTTTCGCCGACGGCACCATCCAGGACGTCGACGGCATCCGCGTCGACTGGCCTGCCGAGCGGAAGTGGTTGCACGTCCGCGGCTCGAACACCGAACCCATCATGCGAATCATCGTCGAAGCCGCCAACGAATCCGCCGCTGGCGAACTCATGTCCCGCGCACAAGAAGTCGTCGCATCCTCGATGGAAACCTGACAGTCGGTGTCAACGGTGTGACTGCTCAAGAGCTTGCTTTTACCCACAAATGTGGCCATGTGGGGAACTCCGGAATGCCGTTTGGGGTCCGCGCGTGAGCGTTGTGATGTCACCGACGACGTCTGCGCTAGGCCCGGCCTTCAGGCCGGGTGACACGTTGACGCTCAATCCCCTCCCCATCCGCTTCGCCCGCCGCCGTAAACGGCGGGCCTAGCGCGTCCAAAGACATGCGCGAGCCCCTAGAAATGTGCGTAACAGCAGGCTCAAGAGCTGTGGCACACGAGCTTAGCGTCCAGCGATACGCCGCAACGACTGAAGTCGCCCGCCGCTTCGTCCGATATCCCAGTCGTCAGTCTATCCAAAGCGGAGTAACCATGAGGTCTTTCTGCCGACAGTATTGGGCCATCGCGATCATCGTCACCGCTGCCGCGTTCCTGCGCCTGCATAGCCTGGGCTACGACAGCTTTGGCCACGACGAATCTTGGCGGGCCAACTGGGCCGACCACGGCGGACTGGCAGAAGCCAGACGCTTTCCTCCGCTCAAAATCGTCGCGCTCCATCACATCCAACGGGCCTTCGGGCGATCCGAATTCGCACTCCGGCTGCCCTACGCCCTCGCCGGAATCGGCTGCGTTGTCGTCGTGTACTTCTTCACACGCCGATACGTCGATGAAGGGTCCGGCCTGCTGGCTTCCAGCGTCGCAGCCGTCCACCCCATCCTCGTGAACTACTCTCGCGAGATCAAAGTGTTCTCGATCGAAGCGCTCATGTGTGTCGTGCTGCTCTGGGCAGGCTACGAAGCTTGGCACAAACGCATGAGCCGACAACTGACGATCTTTCTCATCTGTGTGCTCTTTGGACTGGGTTTCACCTACACCGGCCCCTTAATCACCGCTGCATGGATACCCGTCCTTGCGTGGGCCTATCTGAGAAAGCCACAGAATGGACCGCGACTCGCCGGGAGCTTCCTCGCGATGGCAGCCGTGTTTACCCTCGGCGCGGGCGCGTGCTACGCATGGTATCAGGGCGGCGCAGCGCTCAATGCACTGCGAGACTACTACGATATCCAGGAAACCACTTGGCCCACCGCACACACACCCATCGCCCTCGCAATGTGGGCCGCCATCAGCGTTAAGGGAATCTTCCAGTACGTTCTCGACGTGCGCTACGAATGGCCGCCCACCAGTTGGTGCATCGCCACAGTGCAACTGTTGGCCATTGCCCTTTCAGCAGGAGTCCTCTGGAAGCGCTGCCGCCCGCTGTGCATTGTGTTGGCAATACTAGCCCTTGAAGTGCTCGTCTCCGGCGCGATGCGTCTGTGGCCCATCGGTCGACTGCGGACCATGACGTTTCTGATCCCGATCATCTCCATCGCCATCGGTTGCGGCCTCTACCGCTTCGTCTGCATGACGCGGTGGGCGCCCGCAACGTTCGCTCTCGTCGGCCTGTGCATCGGGCTCCCCACGATTCGCACTGCGCACGGAATCTTCATCGCTCCGCAGACCACCGAGCATATCCGCCCCGCCATCGCCCACATTAAGTCGAATATCCAGCCCGGCGACGCGGTATTCGTCTACTACGGCGCCAGCGACGCCTTCGAGTTCTACGCCGGCATCGACGAAGTCCTTCGCGTTCCCGACGACACGGGTTCTGTCCGATTCGTTGACGTCAACTGGCGCGGCATCGATGTCCCCGTGCTAGTCGAACCCGTCTCAGACCGCCAAGACATGACGACATTCGCCGAGCGTTTCAACGCGTGGTCCGCCCAGCACAATCGCGTGTGGTTCCTCTTCTCCCACAACTGGCTGCACGAGCGCGCCGAATGGGTTGCCCACCTCGAGCACGACTACGAACTAGCGGACCGCATCGAAACCACCAACGCCTCCGCCCACCTCTTCACCCCCAAGCCCCCCAAAATCGCCACCACCGCCCGCCAACCCGCGTAGTCCCCGTCATTCCGAGCGTAATTCGGTCATTCCGAGCGCAGCGAGGAATCTCGCCGGAAGGCAGCACCGGCTCAATTGCTAAAGAAGCCGACTCCCGCCCCCAAAGCGCCTGCGCACACGTCCGTATTCGTCACGTACAGACCCGCCTCACCAACCTACCCGCGTGAGCCATGCGGCAGTATACTGCGATTGAGTTTGCTACGCGCGTCTGAAGAAACCAGAGTCACCGAGTTTGACAATGCTCCAAAAGCAACCGCCCGTAAAAGTCGACGAGCAGGATCCGTTCAAGAACGACGTCTTGGACCGAAAGGAATGCGCCGAGGTTTTGACGCCCCTGATACAGTCTCTCTCTCAACCCTTCGTCCTCTGCGTCCACGGGACATATGGTTCAGGGAAGACGACGTTTGTTCAGATGTGGAAACAACTCCTCTCCAACGAAGGGCATCCATGCATGTACTTCAATGCGTGGGAGAACGACTTCGTCGGCGATCCGCTCGTCGCGTTGCTTGAGGAATTGGAGACGTTCGTTTCCTCCGAGTCATCGTCGGACAGCAACAACGCCCTCAAGGCGCCCATGGAAACGCTGAAGCGGCTCGGCATCGGCATGTTGCGCCGGAGTACGCCACTCGCCATACGGCTTGGGACAGGCGGACTTCTGGATTTCGATACACTCCAAGCAGTGGTGCCAAAATCACTGAGCGAGAAGATCCCCGATTTGCTCGCCGACACTGCCAAGGGGCACCTCGATTCAACGGCACAAGGCAAGAGTGTCGCCGAGCAATTCAAAGAAACGCTTGGAGAGTTCGTCGCGCAGATTGCCAATGATGATGATAGCAAGAGGAAGCCGGTTATCTGTTTCATCGACGAGCTGGACCGCTGCCGTCCGACGTTCGCGATCGAGTTGCTTGAACGCGTCAAGCATCTCTTCAGCGTTCCCGACATGGTCTTCGTCCTGGCCGTTGATCGAAACCAACTCGCCCAGGCCGCGCGGTCTCTCTACGGCACCGATCTCGACACCCCCGGCTTCCTTCGACGCCTCATCGATCTTGAGTTCCAACTTCCGGATCCTTCGATCGAAAAATACACGCACTTCTTGTACGAACGTTTCGATCTGGCCGCCCACCTCCAGGACCGAGGAAACCACTGGGATGCTGCGAGAAGCGCGCTTCGATTGTTCAGCGACTTGGCGGAAGCGTTCCACTTCTCACTACGCGACGTCGAACACTGTTTTACCCGCCTAGATGTTGCAATCCGAACGACTCCGCGCAATTCGGAGGTTTGCTTGGATGAGCTGGCGATACTTGTCGCACTGAAACACGCCGTCCCTGATGGTTACGCTGAATATGTGGCTGGACACACTGACGCCGAGCCGCTTCTCGACCGCGTAAGGGAGGCCCGACAAGGGCAAGCATTCCTTGATTCCCGAAACGGCATGTTCTTCGAGGCAATCGTCAGGTCCGGGTCGAAGCGGCAAGATACTGGGCAGGTTTGCCAGCGTGCTCAGGCCGTTGTTGACGCGACAGAGGGAGAGACTCGGGAGAAAGAGGTGGCCAAGTTCATAGTGCACCTCTGCCAAAAGATGTACTCGCCCGACCGCGTCATGTCCTACTGCGCAGGCCGAGTCGATTTCACGAAGCACTTTCGGTAGCCGCGTCATTCGTCGAACGCTCGCACGTTGACGTCCGACGCCGCCAACAACGACTCCCAACACCGGCGAACGCGAAAACCTCAGACCGGCACAATCAGAGGTGTAGATATAGGGGTAGGAGGACGCTGCGCACGAAGCGCGGGCGAACACGGAGGTTTATGCGATGCCGGTTGCGGCAGGCAGAACATATCGATCGCCCCAAACACCGCCCAGAGCCCGAAAACGGCGATTCGGCGTGGTCGGCGTACACGCTATTGACGAAACGAAGCCATTTGACAGTGCAACTGTACTTCTCGGGTCAGCCGGGGTAGACCTCTGTCGGCAGGGCGGTTCGGTCGCGGACGAGTTGGGCGAGGGCGTCGAGTTCGTCGTCGCGCAGCGGGGTCACGTTGCTTTCGGCCGGGGGTCGGGCGACGGTGTAGAGTTGAACACTCGCGAGTTTCGCGCCGGCTGCGACCAACGCGTTGAGGCGGTCGGCGTATGCGACGAGTTCCGATTGGCTGGGCGGCGCGTCGTCGATACGCATGAACAGCGACTGAATCACAATGGGGCGAACGCGGGCGGCGTGCAAGATGTTGTCCAGCACGTGCGCGAGCGGGTGGTTCGGGCGATTGACCGTGCGATAGTAGTCTTCGGTCCCGGCGTCGAGCTTGGCCCAGATGACGCCGTTGGACCGATCCATGATGCTCAGTCCTTCGATAACGGCGGGCTTCGTCAGGTAGCAGGCGTCGGTGATGAGGATGAGTTTGACGTCGTCGCGGCAGTGCTGTTTTTTCAGATCGGCTGCGAGCTGGACGCATTCTGCGAACGCGGGGCAGGTGGTCGGCTCACCGTCGCCGCTGAAGGCGATGTCGTTGAGGCGGCGCAGGTGCTCGGACGTTTTGGCGAATTCGGGCTCGGCGAACAATCGGCCGCTGATCGTCTCGGTCAGCAGGAGGTCGAGTTCTTCGCGGAGGACGTCGGGACGCACCTCGCGGACACGCGGTTCGCTCGCCCGGTCGACCTGACAGTAGACACAGTCGAAATTGCAAGCGGTGTCGGGGTTGAGGTTGATCCCGATGCTCAGGCCTCGACTGCGGCGGGAAAGAACGGGGTAGACGTACAGAAACCCCCGCCAATCGCGCGGGTGATGGCGAAAATCCCTTACGTGGTTTTCTTGGGGTCGGTCGACCATTCGCGCTCCCAGCGGCCAGAACCTTGCCTCGTGGCGTGTGGCGGGGAAATTCGGACGGTTTCTCAGGTAGTCTGCAACGTTTCTCATCCGCCGCGACATTTATTCGAGGCGGCCGGGAATAAGCCCCGCCCGTACACAGTTTATCCGTTGGCAAGAGACGACGCGAATTCGTTTCGCGTTTTGTTCGATTGTGCTTGTCAGCGTTGGTGTTGTCGGCTCGCCCACCGCGTTGACAGGGGCCCACCTTCTGGTCGGAGAAGGTGGGCGTTTTTTTTTCTACCTGCTCGCCGTCGATGTATCGAGCCATTGACGGAGATACGCTTTGGGGTCGAGAGTGATCGCGGCGTCCGCGAATACTGCGAGCGTGCGAGGCCAGTCCGCGTCCGTTGCACCGTGGACACGCTCAAACAAGTCCAGGTCGAGGTTGTAGCGGTAGTTGGCCAGCACCCAGGCGTTGTTGGTCGGCAGGTCTTGAACCCAATCGTAGTTTTGCGGGGCGTGCATGAGCGGTTGGACGTCGGCGGCGAAGCGTTCGCGATTGCGCTGAAAGACGGCGTCGCGGCCGGCGATTTTCTCTTCCGCACTGCCTTGGCCTGCGTAGTGGGCTTGGAGCTGGTCGTAAAACGTGAAGAAGAACGCGTTGTATCGATCGGTGTCTTCAAATCGTGCGATTGCGGTTTCTGTCAGTTCGGGCGAATCGGGAAAGCGATCAAGGAGATACGCGAGCATGCCCGTTCGTCCGAAGAAAGTGGCCAAGCTCTCGTTGAATGTCACATCTCCCGCGCGCCAGACGGTGTTGTGCAGCAACTCGTGGATGACCGTCTCGATGAGGGAGAAGTCACTCCTTTGCAGCATGGTGGCTTGGACGGGGTTGGGGAGATAGTCCAACGTGCTGTAGGCATCGACTTCGTACGTGTAGACGTCGAGGCCGTCACCGCGAAGCGTGTCCGCTTGGTGCTCGGCTTGTTGCGAATCGAAGAACCCGAGATACGGAACAGCGCCCAGCACGGGAAATGCCCAGGTCACCGCTTCGAGCCGATCTTGCTGGGAGGCTGACACGTTGTGAACGCGGGCACCATCGCGATTGTCGTAAAAGAGCGAGTAGCTCTCTCCGGCCGTCAAGCCGATGGAGTCGCGCGCAAACGCGCGCACATCTCGAATGAGCCGCAGCTTGGACCGCTCGTCATCGGACAGATCGGGGTCGTCGATGGCTGCGTCGATCGGCACGGCGTTTGCGATGACATCAAGCTGCCCGGCGGCGAGGGACGGCAAGTAGAGCAGGTCGGGACCACAGTGCGCTTGCGCGAGCACGATGCTGAGCGCGGCAAACTGTACCCACGGAATCCGATGGCCCGGCTGCGTTGATTCGTTTTGCATTGGTGACATCTGCAACGGCATCGTAACCCAGAATGCTGAGCGATTTTTTGCTACATTGCGTGGGTTGCCCATCTTCCGGGTGTCTCGTATCCCGGCGTGCGATCCGTTCCGTGTAACCGGCTGCCAACAAAAAGGTTACAGCATCCGAGAAACTCGTGCAATTATTGTCGTTAGTTGTGGACATCCGGAAATCACGCCGCCTAGAATCGCTCGGGACGCAACACTGGTATGAGGCGGCAGAGGTTGCCCTCAAGAGTCGCATTCGCGACGCAATCGACGCAGTAGCGGAACGGCCTGAGTTCTACGAGCGGGATTGTTCCGTTCACGGCTACGGTGCGGTTGCGGCGAGCGAATGTTCTGAGGAGGATGCCATGCTGCACACTCAAGCGGGCTCCGCTCGTTCGACCGACCGGGCGCGCGTTGCCATCACCACTCCGAATGCGATCAAAGCAAGCGTGACGGTTCTGCGTAAGAAAGGCGACGGGAAGGTCATCGACCTGAACCGGCCTTTGACGCTTTGCGGGTCGCACCGCGAGGTCAAAATCCGCCTGAAGCACGAGTCTGTCGCGCCGGTACATTGCGCCCTCATCAACACCGGCTCGCGCCTTTTGCTGCGCGACTTTGCCAGCCGCGCGGGCACGCGCGTCAACGGAAAGCGTGCGCGGTTTGCCGAGCTGCGAAACGGCGACGTGATCCGAATCGACGCGTGGAAGTTCCGGGTGAATCTCAAGTCGTGTTCGGACACATGCAGTGGCAGCTCGATCATGGCGACCCTGTTTTCCGCGCAGCCTAGTCTGGACATCGAGCACACTGCCGGCGGCGACGTGTGGAAGAACCTGCCCGACGTCTTTGTGATAGGCCGACGGGACACGTGCGAAGTGCAGATCGACTCGACGAACGTGTCTCGCGCGCACGCGTTGGTTTTCTGTCTTAACGGATGCGCGGCCATTTTTGACTTGATGAGCGCCAACGGTCTCGCGGTCAATGGCGAGAAGACTTCGATGGCGTACCTTGCGCAGGGCGACGTTGTGGCCGTGGGCGACAAGAAACTGCGTATCGCCGAGGTGCGCGGCGCTGCGACCCCGGAATGCCAAGAGTCGGTCTACGACTTCGGCGACGCGACGGCTGACCGCATTAAGCTGGCGGATCCGGGTGGGCAAGGGTCTTCGGTGGACTATGTGCGTTTCGGGGGATTCGAGCCAAAAGTAGCGGACCACGATCGCTTCGCGGGCGATATCGAGAAGGCCCACCACGTTGGTCCCTCCGCTGACGAAAAGCTGGCTGAACTCGACGGGCGAGAGGCGAAGCTGCGGGACCGTGAGCGCGAGATCGACGACCATCAAGCCGATCTGGGCAAGCGCGAACTCGAATTGGGCGACCGGGAACACCAGCTTGGTGCGGCCGCTAGAAAACTGGTCGACGAGAATCACGCGAAGTTGGCGGACGCGACCGCCCGGGCTCGTGCGCACGTCGACGGACAAGCTGAGGCGCTTCGTTCTCAGCAGGCTGCGCTCGACGAGCTTCGCGCGGACATCGAGTGTCGCGGACGGGCGATGTTGGAATCCGAATCCCAGCTTGTGGAACTTGGCGCAGCGCTCGAACAGCGGCGGCGCGACTTGGATGAACGGGAGACGAATCTCCGTCAAGAATCCGAGCGGTGCGGCGATGCTGAGGATGCGATTGAACGACTCCGCGCGGAGCGCGCGGATTTGCGCGCGGACCAGGACGCACTGCTTGACCGCGAAACGGCTGTTGCCGAACGAACGGATGCGGTGGCGGGACTTCGGTCGGAGTGCGAGGCGCTTCGCGTGCAGTTGGATCGAGACCATCGAGCGATGGGTGACCAGGCGGCGGAGTTGGAGCGTCGCGCCGCTGATGCAGCGTCCCAGGAAGCGTATTGCGCGACACTTTCGCAAGAATTGGCGGCGCGCGATGAAGCGATCACCCTGCGCCGTCGTGAGACCGAGGCCCGCGACGCGGCGACGCGGAGTACCGAAGCCGAGCTGGCGGCACGGGAGGAGTTGCTCGCCGGTCGCTTCGCGGAGGTCGCCGATCGAGAGGACCGACTCAAGGGCCAAGAACACGACCAACGAATCCAGGCCCAGGATTTCGAGGCGTGCGAGAGCGCCTTGGCGGAGCGGGAACAGGCGGTGACGGATCGACTCACACATGTGGATGAATGCGCCGGTGCGCTGGCCTCCCGCGAGTTAGATATTGAGGCGCGCGGGCACGCACTCAGTCAGCGGGCCGAGGAATACGAGAAGCTGGCGCACCGATCGCGGGGCGAACTCGACGCGGCATGGGCAGAGCTTGCGGCGCAACGCGCGGGGTTGGCCCGCGCTCGTGCCGCATCCGAGCACGAACAGACGACCGCGCTTACCGAGAAGATCGCCAAAGTCGAAGCGGAGATGGCGGCGAGGGAACGGGTCATTCAGGCGCTTGAGATTTCGATTGAGCAGCGCGAGGCGGAGATCGATGGCCGCGAGTGCGAACTCAACACGCGCGAGCCGCTGCTCAACGAGCGGTCTAAGTCTCTCGATCACCGGGCGGACGAACTCGACAAGCATCGCCGCGAGATGACTGAGACGCGTGTCGAGTGCGAATCTCGCGCCCGCGAACTGAACGTGCGTCTTGAGCAGGTACGCCAGCGGGAAGGCGAGATCAAGGCCGATGAGCGCGACGCCTGTCAGGGCGTCAGTCCCTTGGCCATCAGCGACGAACGTTCGTTCGAGGTCGTTCGTCTGCTCGATCCGACGCTGGGCGATTCTGTTCGCGTGCTGCGGCGTCTGGGTGTCCGGGGATCGTTCGACGAGCTGATCGCCCTGGCGCAGCAGGAGCTGGCGGCCCACGAAGACAAGAAGCAGCGCGGAAAGTGGAACCCGTTCCGCTGACATTCGCGTAATACAACCGCACGGACGCGGAAGTCCGAGCGGGGGAAAACACTGCCGGCTGGATCGACGGGTTCTCTCTGGGGTGGCATTGAGAGAAAACGTGGATTCCGGTCGGCGGTTTTCTGCGCGCTGCGGCAGGTTTGTTTCTCCGGGCAATTTCGTGCATAGTGGTGCGCTGTGCGAGCCGTGGGCGCGGATGACCGTTGCCTCTGCCATCACGAAGGGAAAACCTACATGCTCAAGACGGTGTTTGTACTCACGCTCGCAACGCTCGCAGCCGGAAGCGACACACCCTACGGGCATTGGCCGCCGGACCAGCGCGCGGGCCAGCAGAGGTTGGAGAAGTCTCTGAATGCTGTCCCATCTCCAACGAGCCTTCGGGCGTATCACGATTTGGTCGGCACCGTTCCACATGTGGCTGGCACACCTGGCGACTTGGCCGTTGCGGACATGCTGGCTAGTGAATTCGAATCGATGGGATTGGAGGTGGAGAAACAGGAGCTCTGGGTCTACCTCGCCCGCCCCGTGGCTGCGGCCGTCGAAATTGTCTCGCCCGTTAAGCGATCACTGCCCCTTCGGGAAGATGTGCTCGCGGAAGACAAGTACTCCGCGCACGCGGACCTGACGTTCGGCTGGAACGCTTTCAGTGGCAACGGTGATGTCACCGCGCCGATCGTCTACGCAAACTATGGCACGAAAGAGGATTTTTGGAAACTCCGCGAACTCGGCGTTAAGCTGGACGGGAAGATCGTCATCGCGCGCTACGGCGGTAACTACCGCGGGTACAAGGCGAAGTTTGCGGAAGCAGCCGGCGCGGTCGGCCTCATCATCTATACCGACCCCGCCAACAGCGGCTATGCCAGAGGCTTGATGTACCCGGAAGGGGGTTACGCGAATCCGTCGTCCATCCAACGCGGATCGATCGTGACCCTTGGCTACTCGGGCGATCCCCTCACCCCGTTCGTTCCAGCCACCAAAGATGCGAAGCGTCTCGACCCCAACGAGATCGCGTTGCCGCGGATTCCCGTTCAGCCGATGGGATGGGCGGCGGCTCGGGAGATCCTGGTACGGATGCGCGGCGAGCCCGTTCCGGCTGGATGGCAGGGCGGCTTGCCCTTTACGTACCGCGTGACGTCCGGCGACGGGTTGCGCGTGCGCCTGATGGTTGAGCAGAAACGTGAACTGACAAAGGTCTACAATGTCGTCGGTACGTTGCATGGGTCGACGCACCCGGAACAGAAGGTGATCGTCGGCTGCCATCACGACGCGTGGGGGTTCGGCGCCGGCGACCCGCTGGCGGGCGTGATCGTTCTTCTCGAATCAGCCAAGAGCTTCGCGACACTGGCCCGCGGAGGCGTTCGCCCGGCGCGTTCGATCGTTTTCGGGCTGTGGGCGGCAGAGGAGTTCGGCATCATCGGCTCGGTCGAGTGGGTCGAAGCCCACCGCGACGACCTCCTGGAAAACGCAGTCGCGTACATCAATCTCGACATGGCTGCCATGGGACCGAACTTTGGTTCGAGCGCTGCACCGGTCCTTCAGTCGGTCATCGCCAGCGCGACGCGGGCGGTGCCTGTTCCGAATTCGCCTGCGTCATCACCGCGCACGGTGTTCGATGCGTGGGTCGATCGAAGTGAAGATGACCTGCTCCCAGGGCATCCTCGTTTCGGGCATCTCGGCGGCGGCTCGGATCATGTGGGATTCTACTGCCACGCTGCGATTCCCTCGGCTAGCCTCGGCGGGGGCGGCGCGAAGGGGACAGCCTACCACTCGAACTATGATTCTCTCGCCTGGTATCGCGCGGTTGTTGGCGATGACTACAAAGCGGCGCGGATGGTGACGCGGGTGACGAACATCGTGCTCGCCCGGTTGGCGGGGGCTGTGCTGCTGCCGATCGACCCCGCGCGCTATGGGCCTGAGTTCCGTGTTCACGTGGAAGCGTTGACTCGACGTGCAAAGGAACTCGACTTCAACTGTGATTTCGGCGGCTTGGAAGAAGCTTCAAGAGAGTACGAGCGTAAGGCGTCGCGTGTATACGGAGAGTTGCTCAATGAACTCGATCGTGGCGTGTTGTCGTCCGAGACCGTCGCGCGTGTTAACGACCGACTGCTGAAACTGGAACGCAATTGGCATCACGCACCTGGACTGTCGGGGGGGCTGGAGTGGTTCAAGAACCTCTACGCCATCAGCGATCCGGATTCCGGTTACGCTCCCTGGATGTTGCCCGCGCTGCGTTGGGCCATCGAGCAGAAAGACGTCCACGCGATGGCGGAGGCAGTGGAGGTCTACACCAAGACGTTTGCGTCGCTCACGCAAGCCATTGAAGAAATGCAGGCGTGTCGCTAATAGGAACACAGCAGGCGCCAGCGTCCCAAGCTCGCGTGGTTGTCGTGGTGTTCATAGTTGCGCTGGCTGTGCGAGGCGGGTGGGGCGCAATCAGTATGGTTCGCGCTCGTGTGCCGCAGCAGCTGCAGTTTCCGGACGAGGAAGACTACTGGTCGATCGCGCAGTCGGTGGCCGACGGCGATGGGTTGGTGGGCGAGCACGGGTTCCGTGCGTTGCGAATGCCGCTCTACCCGGCACTGCTGTCGGTGCTTGCGCACGCTGACCATGGCGTCTCGCTGAGTCGGGTCGCGCAGTGGTTCGTCGGGGCGCTGTCCGCCGTTTTCGTTGCGGTGCTCGGTGCCAAGATCGGGGGACGGACCGTCGGAATTGTGGCGGGTTTCCTCGTGGCGTTCGATCCTTTTCTGGTGTTTTTCAGTTCGCTTCTTCTGACCGAGACGTTGTACATCACCGCACAATGCGCTTTGCTGGTTGCGGGCTGGGGACTGCTGCGTGGCGAGGGGCAGGCCGGGATGCGTCGCTGGCTGATCGTCGGGCTGTGTGCTGCGGTCTGCGTGTATGTACGCGAATCGTCGGTGGTTTTGTGCGTGAGCTGGATTGTGCTGCTGGTCGCTTGCCGGCGTATTGAAGGCACGGCGTTGATCGGCGGGGGCGTTGCGATTCTCGTCATCATCGTCGCACTGCTGCCGTGGGCATTGCGAAACGAGCGCGTCACCGGACGTCTCTGTTGGCTGACGCATCGCGGCGGGATATCGCTGTATGACGGTGTCGGTCCGCAGGCCACCGGGGCAAGTGATCTGGGGCACATCAAGCAGATGGAGGCTGTTCGCGGGCTGGATGAGGTCGCGTGGAATAGCTACTTCATGCAGCGATCACTGCGCAGCATCACGGAAGACCCCGGGCGCGTGTTGTGGCTGGCGGGTGTGAAGTTGGCGCGCACTTGGAACCCAGTGCCAAATGCTGACACTTACCAATCGCTCTTGATCAGGGCCGTAAGCGCAGCCTGGACGATTCCGGTGTACGGGTTGGGCGTTCTGGGCGCGGTGTACTTGTGGCGGCGTGATCGCTCGGCCGTCGTTGCGTTGCTGCTTCCCGCGATGTGTGTCACGGTGTTGCACTCCGTGTTTGTCGGCAGCGTGCGTTACCGGTTGATTGCGATGCCCACGCTCGAGGTGTTGGCTGCGGTGGGTGTTTGTTGGCTTCTCACTCGTCGAACAGTGAGCCCTGGTCGGGCATCTCCGTCGCAGCCAGGTCATTGACGTTGCGGATCTCTTCGACGAACTCTGCCACGTCGCGGTATTTGCGATAGACGCTGACGAAGCGCACGTAGGCAACGGGGTTGAGTTCGCGGAGTCGTGCGATCAGGAACTCGCCGATTGCTTCACTGGGAACTTCCCGGTCGTGGTCGGCGAATATGTCACCCTCAACGTCGCCGACCAAGCGGTCGATGTCCTCGTCGGTGATGGGCAGTTTGTAGCACGCGTGGCGGACGCCGTAGGCGATCTTTTCCCGATCATAGGGAACGTGTGAGTTATCGCGCTTGATGACGGTCAGACGGAGCTCTTCCTCGACGCGCTCCTTGGTGGTGAAACGCCGGCCGCAATCGAGGCATTCGCGTCGTCGTCGAATGACCGCGCCCCCTTCGGTGAGGCGGGAGTCAACCACTTTGTCTTTGTTGGCTTCTTTACAACTCGGGCAACGCATCAGATCGTTATACTCCCTTGCAAACGTAGCCGGGGATTGTAGCGTAATCGGGCCCAATGGCGAAAGTGCCCGAATTCGGGCCACGGCACGGCTGGACGGGGCTCGATCAAGCCCGGGTGATGTCCTGCACTGGCCGACACGGTTGCTGCTTGCTGACGTTCGACCATGAATTCCGCGACACGCGCTCTTGCCCTGGTTCTGTGCATGGCTGTCTATCCCGCTGCGCAGGAAACGCAGCCGGATCCCGACGAAGTACGCGCCCTCGACGCGTCTTCATGGGCTTTCAGTGGAACGATCAATCGTCGCGTGCTGTGCGCTACTCCACGTAGCGCATGGCGAACCATCCGGCGAGGACGCCTGCGCCGGAATCGGCTAGATTCCTCGCTGTGCTCGGAATGACGGGAGGGGGAGGACGCCACAATGGGGGGATTACATTCGTTTGCGATTCTTGTTGTATTCTTCCAGCCAGGCGTCGGTGACGGCGTTTGGGTTGGGGGGCGGGGGGTGACGACGGAGGATGGCGGCACTGTGGCCCGCGAGAAGGAAGAGGATGGTGTTGGCGGCGGCGAAGAAGAACGCGAACGTAGCGCGAAGCCAAGACGGGCCGAAGACTAGGTAGATCGCGGCGGCGGAGAGGGCGACGATGGCCAGCAGCGCGGAGGTGATCATGGCGGCGATTCCGCTGTAGCGTTTTTCGCTCTGCAAGCCGACGCCGAAGGTGGCGAGGGCGAGGCCGCCCGCGACGGCGGCGAGTACGATGGCGGTGGTGGTGCTCAAGAGGATGTTGGACCCGTCGATGTAG
>JAJDDU010000061.1 GCA_029260155.1 Phycisphaerae bacterium
ACCGTCCTCGAACTCCGTTACACGCGGCCCGATTTCCGAAACAACACCGACCACCTCGTGACCCAGCACAAACGGCGTCGAAGTCAAGGGCGAGAGGTAGGGGCTGCTCTTGGAGCAGATCACGCCCAGGTCCGACCCGCAGATCCCCGTCAGCGTCGGTGTCACACGGAGCCACTCCCCCGTAGGAAGTTCGGGGGGACGCACATCTCGCATCGAAACCGGACACAATGCACGCCAGCTTCCCGTCGCGATGCGCGCCGCCCGCTTCGCTCCGAGGAGCTTGAGGGTAACGTAGCGCGGGATGCTCTTGTTGAATACGATCGCTTTCATACGTCGTCCGTGGCGAGCTGCCAATGAAGTCTTGGCCAACGGTGCGCTTCCGCGTGCTTGGTCAACTCCCGATCCGCGTTGATGACGTTGGGATGGCCCACGAGTTCGAGCATGGGCAGATCCGCGATACTGTCTCCGTAGGCATAGCTCGTAGCCAAGTCAATCCCCTGGCCGCGCACGTACTGCTGGATCGCGTCGGCCTTTTGCCGCTCTCCGATCGGCGGGCCATCCAGCATGCCGGTGAGGCGGCCGTCTTGCTCGACAAGCGTACGGGCGATCAGATCGACTTGCGTGCCCAAGTGCCGTGCCAGTGGCTCGATGATGAAGTCGATCGATCCGGTGACCAACACGACAGGCCGTCCGTGCTGCAAATGCTCCCGGATGCAACGGTCAGCCTCTACGAACATATGCGGCAACAACACGTGCTCGAAGCAGTCGCCCACGGCTGCGCGAACGCGATCGCCACGCAGTCCGCGGTAGTTGCGATAGAACGCGACGTTCATCCGCGTGCGGCTGACTCGGTCGAGGTAGAGGTATTGCAAGCAACGCGCGTAGAAGACGCCAAGCCACACAGGGTACAGCGCCCGTCCGAGCGCGCTACCGTACCTGTTGGCAAGCGTTTTTCGGATGAAAACGTATTGATGAACGATGTGCGTCGAGACGATCGTGCCGTCGACGTCGAAGAAAGCGGCGCTCTTGGACTCCGCCGAGTCGTTCGCCCCGTGAGAGCACTGCTCAACCATGCCGTGCCCGTTCCGGCCGCGTCTCGACGACCTGCCGCCGAACCTCGGCTGAAAGCTCGCGGTACACGCGGTAGCGCTCGTTGGTATCGAGAGAGGAAACATCGGCCGGGGCGATCGGTTTTGCGATGGTGACCTTCACCAACCCAGGTTTGACGAATCGGTTGCCCTTTGGGAACAGGTCGAACGTGTTTTCGACGCGAACCGGGACGATGGGCACGCCCGTTTCTATGGCAAGCGCCGCAGCCCCTATCTTAAACGGTTGAATCTCTCCGGTGACCGATCGTGTTACTTCGGGGAACAGCAGCAGCGCGTGCACCTGCTCAAGAGTGTCGCCGCAACGCTGCAAGCCCTCGATGCCGTCGGCATTTCGGTCGAAGGGAATCGTGTCGCAGAGATCGCGGAAAATCATGGCTTTGACCGGATTATCAAAGAAGTAATCCTGCGCGGCTGCGATGTAACATCGACGCCCCGTGCCGCGCAATGTGGACGCGATGGCCGCCAGGACGACGGCTGAGTCCAGGTGCGACGCGTGATTGGCTG
Source organism: Phycisphaerae bacterium (assembly GCA_029260155.1). Taxonomy (GTDB): domain Bacteria; phylum Planctomycetota; class Phycisphaerae; order UBA1845; family UBA1845; genus OFTM285. Next base: position 1,614 of record JAJDDU010000061.1, read on the forward strand.
CCAGCACGAACGCGCCCTTGGTCGGGAGGTTCCCCAAACCAAGCGTCTTGATGCGAATGTAGCTGTTGCAAAGGGCAGCAACGCTTCCGCGAAGCGCCCATCGCAGCGGCAGAAGATGCACTGGCGTCTTGCCGTTTCGTTCTGCGCGTGTGCTCTGTGCTGCGGCGGCGCGGGTCTGGCGTTTCCACACCGGGTCGCCACGTTTCTTGCCATCGCGTGGGAGTCGGTCGCCAATAATGGTTAGCAGATCGCCCACACGGCTGACGCGCGCTGAAACCTCCTCTGCAAGAGTCATGTCAAAACACGTTTCAACATCACTTATCACCTGAACCTTCATCAAGCTGTCTATGCCGAGATCGAGTAGCAGGTGTGCTTCAGGGCTGATCTGCCCGGGCGAGCGGTTGGTCAGATCCGCGAGCGTGTCGCGCAGCCACGCTTCCGCAGGGCCTACCGGACCCCTGGTCGCTCCGGCATCCGCCCATCGTGCTCGTGCGCCTCGTGCGCTCGCGCCGCCACCAGCCTCCCTCGTGAGCAGCTGTCGAACGACCTCTGCCCGTTTGACCTTCAGCGTCGTCGTGCGCGGCAAGGCGTCCGTCCAGAAATGGATGTTGTGTATTCGTTGGTAGGAAGGCCCGCGGTCGCCGATGCGAACCACCGCCTCGCGTACCTCGGCTTCTGCGGCGCTGCGATCCAATCCCGCCACATCGTCCATATCGAGAACCACAACCAAGTCGACCCGATCGCCGATTCCGTCCGCGTTGGGCATTGCGAGAACGCATAGCTCTTTCACATGCGGTAACTTCGCATAGCACGCCGCAACCTCGTCGGGATACACGTTCTTGCCCGCAGCCGTGACAATTACGTCCTTGGCCCGGCCCGCAACGTATACGAACCCGTCTGCGTCGCGGCGACACAAATCGCCCGTCCTGAACCACCCGTCCGTGAGAACCTCGTCGGTGGCGTCTGTGTTTTTGTAGTAGCCAGCCATCACGTTTGGCCCGCGGGCGTACAACTCGCCGATGCCAGAAGTAGCCTGATTGCGGATTTCCAACTCGACCTCGGGCAGCGGCAGCCCCACCGAGCCGGCCCGCGGAGCGCCCAGCGGGTTCACCGTGAGCACGGGCGCGGTTTCCGTCAGCCCGTATCCTTCGTACACGGGGAACCCGAGACGTTGGAACGCGAGAAACAGCGACGGTGGTAATGCGGACCCGCCGCAAACGAACATCCGGAGTCGCCCGCCGAAGTTCTTATGCACGCGCCCGAACAGCGCGCGTCCCATCTCACCACGACTGCGATCGCTGATCCATCCCAGCAGCCTGAACAGCTGTCGCACGAACCAGCCGCTGCGCTCCACCTCGCGCATGATGCCGCCGTGAAACAGCTTCAGCAGGCGCGGCACGACCATCATGACCGTGGTCCCCGTGGCCTGCATGGTCTCGAGAATCTCCTTCGCGACCAGCTGCTCCACGTACGTTACCGTCGAAGCGTTGGCCAGCGGCACCACGAAACCGCCGGTGAATTCGAATACGTGGTGCAGCGGAAGCACCGAAAGGAACTGATCGTCTGCGTGTACCGCTTGGATGTGTACCAAGTTGCGGGCGTTGGACAGAAAGCTGGAGTGCCGAATCATGACACCCTTAGGTGCAAGCGTCGTACCCGACGTGAAGACAATCGAAGCGATCGCGTCGCCCGTTACGGTCGCCGGTTCCGGACCCGGATCGCGACTCGTGCCCGGCGGAGGAACGAACACGCTGTCCAACGCGACAATCGCAATCCCGCTCTTGCCGTCGCCCGCCTCGCGCAGGGCGTCGATCGTGTTAACACCGGCGCAAATCAGCTTGACGTCGGCGAATTCTGCCATGGCGACGACGTCGCCGGCACCGAGTTGCCGGTCCAACGGCACGACGGTCAGCCCGCTGCGCATCGCCGCCAAGTAGACCAAGCCCCATTCCGGGCAGTTGTCGCAGTAGATCGCGATGTGGTCGCCTTGCCTCAGATTGTGTTCTGCGAAACGACGCGACACCGCCGCCGTCGTGGCAAGGACTTCCTTGTAGGTGTAGCGGACCCACCGGCCGTCTCGACGCATCTGCAGCGCGATCCGCGACGGATACGTGCTGGCCGCGTTCTCGATGACCTCGAAAACCGACTCGCCGCGCAAAGCTGACAGAACCTGCATCGGCGGCGGATCGTCCGGAGATTCATCCTCAACCGCGTAGCCGGCGGCGAGCATCGGCGCTTCCAGCTCCGTGCCCGAGCCCAAGACAAAGTGACGCACGCCCGCCACGTGACGATGAACCAAGTAGTCATGCCAGTCGATCTGTGCGGCGTCGAACGGAAACGATTCGCGGTCTTCGGGGTGCATGGACTCCAACACCGAGCACAACTTATCGTCAACGAAGCGACAGTTCAGGTGCGTGTACGGCGCGTAGATCTTGACGAAGTAGATCAGCTGCGCGATCTGGGCTTCCGCCGACGCCAACCGCTTCCGCCGCCGCGCCGCAATCTTTGTCGATTTCAGGAAGGCACGCATTCGCCGAATCCGACGCAGACGCGACTCCCAACGCCGGATGAACCGGTCCTTGGAAACGACCTCCATCGGCGCTACCCGGATGGGGCGACCCGCGTCGTCGCGCATCGGGCGACGGTGAAACGCCTCCGCGACCCAATCGACAACCTCCATCATACGAATGGGGTTACGCCCGCTCGACGCGCAGTGGTAAACCGCCAGAGACGACCCGCGCAGCCCCGCAGGGAGCGTCGCGACCATGGCGTTGGCCACGAAGTCGACGGGGATGAAATCCAGAGCGACGCTTGCATCGGCCGGGAACTCCTTGAGCTTCCCCCGCCCGAACGCGAGAATCAGAGGGTCCGCCATCCGCAGGCCGTCAATCCACCCCGGAGCAGGCTCTTCGTAGCTACCTTCGATGATCGCGGGTCTCAGCAGCACCAGCGGCACATTGCCGCGATCACGCGCCAAGAACTGCTCCGCGAGCCATTTCGTACACGTGTATGTATCGTTCCAGCCATGCTGTTGGGCGTAGTCCATGCCCACTTTGATCAGCTCTCTCCGCAGCATGGACTTGTTCGTTCCGCACCGCTGCGTCACCTCGTCCACCAGAGATCGCAGGTGTTCGCGCACCGCGTCCAGGTCGAACGATCCCTCGGCTGAACCATCGCCGCTCGATGCGATGTAGGAAGCCACGCTATGCCCCGGTGGGATCAACTCCTCGGCGATATCCCCCGTCCGCACGCCGCTAACATACGCGGTCGATACGTGCATGTACGGCACGTCCCCGCAATCCCGTGCGAATTGCAGGAGTCGCCGAGGCCCTTCGATGTTCAGAGCAACCGCAGCGTCCAGCCGCTCGTCGAAAGTGACGGTGGCCGCGCTGTTGACCACCAACGTGACAGCCTGCGTCAATCGCTTGTACTCAGCCTCATCCAGCCCGAAGCGCTCCAGCGTCAGGTCGCCGGAAACGACAGCGACCTTCTCGCGACACTGACGATCGAAACGGGGGCCGAGCGCCGCACGCAGGCGGTCGAACGCGCTGCTTCCGAATACCTCCCGCCTCACCCGCTGCTCGGCAGGGACGCCATCGGCGCGCGGCCTGACCAGAAGATGGAGCTTGCCGATCTCTGGTACCGCACGCAAAAGCTTCTCGACAAAGACCTTGGCCAGGAAACCGGTGGCGCCGGTGACCAAGACCTCCTGCCCCGCGAGCTTCTCGGAGATGCGTTTAAATTGGACTTCCGTTTGTACGATCACGTCAACTCGCCCATACGACCGCAGCCGGCGTTCGTTCAACACCGTGAGAAGGAGACCGGCGCATACCGCATTCCCAGCAACACCCGCTCCGCGCCGCGCGTAAGACATGCTATGATAAGGAATCGCCGGGAAAGTCAAGTTGTGACGAGCACCACCGCCCTGCGACGAGGCCAAACTTGGGAGTCAACGAATGTCTGGAATCGTACAGGTCGGCACGGAGCGGATAGGTCGCGGCGAGCCCCTCGCCCTCATCGCCGGTCCATGCGTGATCGAATCACGCGATCACACCCTCGCCCTAGCCGATGCCATCGCCTGCATCTGCCGCAATCTGCACGTCCCGCTAATCTTCAAGGCCAGCTTCGATAAGGCCAATCGCTCGAGCATCTCCAGCTTTCGAGGCCCAGGACTCGCCGACGGCCTCGCCATCCTCGCCGACGTCGGGCGGGAAGTCGGCGTTCCCGTCATCTCCGACATCCACGACGCCGCACAGGCTGCACCCGCCGCCGAAGTGCTCGACTGCCTCCAGCTTCCCGCGTTCCTCTGTCGCCAGACCGACCTGCTCCTCGCCGCCGGAGAGACCCAAAAGCCGGTCAACATCAAGAAGGGGCAGTTCATGGCCCCTGAGGAAATGGAACACGTCGTCGCCAAGGTGCGGTCCACCGGCAACGAAAATGTACTACTGACAGAACGTGGCACTTTCTTCGGGTATCACCGACTGGTCAATGACATGACGTCGATTCAGCGAATGAGCGCATACGCGCCCGTCGTCTTCGATGCGACGCACAGTTGCCAACTCCCCGGCGGCGCCGGCGCGCAAAGCGGTGGCCTGCGTCAGTTCGTCCCCACCCTTGCCCACGCAGCCGTCGCCGCAGGATGCGACGCGCTATTTCTCGAAGTCCACGACAACCCCGAGTCTGCCAAGAGCGACGCCGCAACCGTCTTCCCCCTCGACAAACTCAGCGCGATCCTCGACACCTGCGCGCGTATCGCCAACTGCGTCCGTTTGTGACCACTTACTGCTCATCGTCCGCAGGCGCCGCGCGGATGAGTTGCTCCACGAGTGTGTCGAGCAACGCTTTGACCTCCGGAGTGAGGTCGCGCTCGTGGATTGGGATCTCGCCTCGGCCTGGGATTACCAGAATCGCAGCGACAGGGTCGTCACGCTTCGCCCGATGCGGGTTGTCAAAAACGACCGCGTCCCCGTCGATCCGAAACGTCAGCCCGGTCTCAGCTCGGAGAATCTCCAACGCTTGTTCCAAGGGCAAGTTCTCGAAACGTACGGAGCAATCGTGCTGGGCTTGGCGAGACAGCGATCCGATCGCGTTCGACTCGAAACGAAAGGCAACGCCGCTTTGAGTAGCCAAGTCGGCCAGGATCTCCGACAGCGGCCGATGCTTGGCTGTCAGCGTCACCGGAGAACGCATATCACGCCCCATTTGCTCAGCGAGAGATGAGATTACGATCCCGTCGCCCGATGGATACCACGCCCACCCCAGCATGCGACATGCGTCGTCGAGCGTTTTCGCGACACTGCCCGCACCAGCTTCCGACATCGCTTCAAGCAAACGCGCCTGCGGATCGGGCGATCCTACGCTGAACTTGAAGACTGCCGGCAGGGCGCTCTTAGCGTTCGGCGACCATTGCTCCACCGCGAGCCGTTGCAGCGTCTTCAACTCGTTCCACGTCGCCCGCCGGCCGATGCGTCGCAGGGGGGCGGATGGCTCTACATGCAGACCGTCGCCCGCGACGCGATAGCACATGCCCAGCGGCTTTAGCAACTGATCGATACCGTCGCGCAGCGGGTTGTCCTTCATGCGCGCCGTCATGCGCGTACCAGGGCCGTCAGGCAGAAGTGCCAGCGTCGCGGCCGACACGTGAATGGCCACGCCCGTTTGCTCCGCCACCAAGAGGAATGCCGCAGAAAGCGGCTTGTCCACGACCTCGAAATCGTTGGTTTGATCCAGTGCTTCTTCGACCAACGCGGCCATGTCCAGTTGGGCGTCGGCGGCTTGTATCGAGAGGCCAAGCAACGCCGCCATGCAAAACGCGGGAGTCAGTTTGTTAATCTTGCGTATCATAGTTTGGCCACCGGTAGGATGCCCTTTCATTACAACTTCGATCAATCGAAGCGCCCGCCCACGCTTGCAAATGCAATCACGACATTGCCGTTCGACACATGGTTCTCACCCGGGCCGTACGAAACGAAGGACTCTGGCTGCGCTGCTGAAACGGACACTGCCCTACTGATCTCAACGAACATCGTCGGAGACTGCGGGACGCCCTGATTGGCCGTGAACGCAACAAACAACGCAGCCGCAGCGGCCAACGGAGCGAACAGCTTAAACACCAGCGAACGGCGACTCGGCTGGTCGGACAACGCCCGTCGCCGCTGGAACTCGCCCTCGAACCGCGTCCAGTCAGCCTCGGGCGTATCGGCACTCCACTCTACGGCCAACCGATCCACCCGACGATAATCGTCCAAGCATTGGGCCAAGCCCGCGTCACCTTCGAGTCGCTCCCGGAGCGCACGCTCCTCGTCTTGAGATAGCGCGCCGTCGAGAAACTGACTCAGCAGATACTCGTCGTTTTCGGTTGGAGGTTTTCGCTCGTCCATCTTCTTCAACCTCGATCAGATTCCGCATAGGCTTCGAGGGATAGCTTCAACGCTTTCCTCGCTTGAAAGACATTCCACTTCACGAGTTCCACGGTGCAACTCAGCATCTTCGCGATCTCTTTCTGCGGCACGCCTTCAATGGCCGATAGCACGAAGGCGAGCCGGTGTTTCTCCGGCAGGCTCGCCATTGCATCCGCCACCGCACCCCGAAGCTCCGGGTTGCGCTTCTCCGCATCGGGCGCTCGCGGATCAGTCATCGGCGTCCCGTCTGGACTGCGAAACGCGCCGATAGCCTCGACCGCCCCATCCAAATCCACTGTGGCCGACATCGACCGCGACCGTCGATAGTTCAGCGACAGGTTCCGAACGATGCGCATCAACCAAGGCCCAAACCGCCGGGCATCCTCAAGCTGGCCGATGCTGCGCAGCGCCTTGAGCAGCGAGTCTTGCGCGACGTCCCACGCATCGTCCCGGTTGCTCAGCAGCCGATAGGCGACCGCAAACACGCGGCGTTGATAGCGTCGCGCCAGCGCGTCGAACGCATCCGCCCGCCCGCTGCGGACCTCGCCCACCAGCCGGGCATCTTCAGTCGCCTCCTCGTTCGATCGTTCCACCCGGTCACTTATGTCCCTGAAGGTAGACACCCGCAAGCCGCACCGGTTAGCGAGCGCTGACCGACCCACGCCATTTCGCCACATCAACGTAACCCATGTTCTATCAGACATTTGCGCCATGTTCAACGAGCGGTGCCGACACGCACGTCCACGCAAGCGTGGCCATGGCACCCGGATGCAGGATAGGCAACCGCTGATCGAGGCGGCCATGAGTAAAGTGGCACTGTCGAATGGGTTCGTTTGGTAATTCTGGAGTGCGGGCACGGAGGGAACCGTGAAGATCGGGCCGGGAACGGGGGTTTGGAGGCGTTTGTTGGGATCGGTTGGGTTCGTTTGGCGCATACGGTTTTGTGCTCCCGTGCGGGGGATTGACTGTCGTCACGCCAGTGGTCGCGTCCCCTCATGGTAATAACTACAGGTGTGATCTGTGGGGTTTAGGTTCTTGGCAGATCATGGGGTTTTGGGGTCGGGGAGGGGGTTGATCCGCAGATTTCGCTGATTTTCGCAGATTGGGGGAGGGGAGAATGGGAGGGGGTTATCAGTTGTTGGTTTGTTGGGTCCAGGATTTGACGGCTTGTTGGGCGTCGGCGAGTTCTTCGTTGCGGCGGGCGTAGGCGTGTTTTTTGATGAGGGCGGCTGCGCGGGCGAGGGCTGCGGGGTCGCGGAAGAGACGGGCGCGGTGGAGTTCGATGTCGGCCATGTGCAGCGGCATGGGGCCTCGCTCGGCGATGTGCCATGCTTCGTCAAGATCGACGCGGGTGCCGGCGGGGTCGTTCTCCATAACCCGGAGCCAGGCACGGGTAAGCAGGCCTCGCGGGATGAAGTCCTGCTGGTCCGCGCGGCGGAGACCGTCCACGGCGACGGTGAGTTGTTGGCGGGCGGTTTCGATGGCTTCGACGCGGTCGCTCATCGAATCGGTCAGGACCGCGCGGTAGAGCGCGGCGCGGCCCAGCGTGAGGTGGCCGAGGGCGATGTCGAGAAGGAACTCCTTCGTGGCAGACCACTCAAGCGCCTGTGTTGCCCGTTGCTCGACGTCGCGGCAGCGCTGGAGGATGTTCGGTCCGTCGGTGCTCTCGACATTCAGGACGTCGTTTGCATCGCCGACTGGCTGGAGCGTCGCCGTAGCCAGTTGGGCTTGCCATGCGGCGCGCTCGGGCTCGGCGAGAAGCAGGTCGCAGTAGTTGAATCCTCGGAGCGAGTAGAGCAGCGGATGCTTCGGCTGTCCCTCGGCCTGCATGGCCTCGGCCTTGCTGAAGCGACTCAACGCATCGGCGCTGCGGGCAGCGTTGTGCAGGGCGTTGGCCAGGGTCGCGAGTCTGGCCGATCGCATAAGTGTGTCGCCGCTGCGGTCGGCGAAGGTGACGGACTGCTCTGCGTCGCGCACCGCGCCGGGCATGTCGCCGAGCGTCAGTTCCAGCTCGCTCAGATTGCCGGCGCCCGCTGCGGCATGTTTCCAGTGCTTGTGTTGTCGGGTCCACTCCACCGCAGTTCGCATGGGCTCTAGGGCCTCGATCAGTCTACCCAATGAGCGAAGACCGAAGGCGGCTTCGTTCAGCAGCCAAGCATGGACAGGCTCCGGAAGCGTGGGCGAGATGCGGGTCCACGGTTGATCGAAGAAGCACGCAATGGCGCCCAAGTCGGCGCCGACAGCACCGAGTGTGAATGTGCTGTAGTTCTGTTCCCCGCGCAGGATGCGGTCTCGGTAGACCTCGGCGCAGGCTTCTTGCTGCAAGCCTGCCTGGCAACCGTGGGCGATGGCTTGGTACAGGGGGTGGAGGCCTTCGAGGGTGTCGGGTTGGTGTTCTGTGCTGTCTTTGAGGTGGTGGTAGAGACGCTCGTGGGCAGCGCGGTGGGCGGTGGGGTTGGTGTCGCGGAGTTGGGTGGCGA
>JAJDDU010000062.1 GCA_029260155.1 Phycisphaerae bacterium
GACCTCGCGACTCAGCGCCTTGATCACGCCGGTCTGTTTCTGAGCTCGCTTTGCACCGTCGATGGCCTGACTCTCGAAGGTCACCGTGCTCAGAAACGTCACGCCGATGACAAACAGCATCACCAGGATGGCCACCACCATGACCAGGACCGTGGCAGGGCGGTGTTGCGTGACGCTCCGTGCTCCGCGCGGGATGAATCCCGCGGCTCGGGGGGGGCTGATGCGCCCGGACGATTTCGATTTGTGATAACCCCTACGCATTCGACTACTCACCTACGCTAATCGATTCAACTCAAGCGGAGTCCACCCGCTGCATCATTCTCAACGCTTGCCTCCGACGGGAATCACCATCACGTGCCGAATCGGCCGCACGAGATTCCCAGGCCTGTCAAACATATCCACCGTGATCCGCAACGCCTTCGGGAAATAGGGGTCCGGAGCGGGGTCCGTCCCGCCGTCGTAATCAGCCGACAGAAACACGTGCGTCGACCCGACAGTCCAATCAGGCGGCATTCCCGGGGTGGGCGCGGGCGCAATCGGATCAAAACGCCCGCCCATGCCGGGTTGAAAGTTGGACCAATCCAGACGCGTGTCGTCGTTAATAAAATCGTCGTCCAATCCTGCAAGAGCAGAGTTGGGAATGTCAACAGGATCGACCCATACGAGTTTGTTAAGATCCTCGACGCTTCCGTCCGGCTGTACCAGTTTCGCGTCCAGCCCCCACTCTACCTTGAAGGACGCGCAGTTGGGCAAGAAGTAGTGCCCCAAACGATGCGCGTGCGCCGGTGGCGGCGTCAGGTCCATCTTGCTTCGCGCCGTCCAAGATAGGTCGATCGAGTTGAACAGAACCGGCACTGACGTCCCGCATTCGGGCAAGACCAAAACCTGGCGCTTGAAGAACAACCGGCAAGCAAGATCACCGGGCACACCTTTATCGCGGACGATGATGTCCCGCCTGCCGTTGAGGATCAGTTCGTTTGGGACGTTCGGGGGAGCCATGAGCCCCACGTCATTCGGGTTTACCGGAAGACCGGAGAAACCCATAGAATGCAGCGCCATGCGCGAGGCATCGAGCAGCCCGACACTCCGCCGCGCGAGGTGCCAATTGGCCGCTACCGAATTCGCTGCGGGCGCAGTCGGCATGGCTGCCGTATCCCATTGTCCGTCGGACAACAACTCGCCGAGTTCCGCATGCCCGTACACGACCATGCTCCCCACCATTCCCATGTCCGGGGTGATGGCCGGATACACCGCGCTCGCGGTCGTTCGATCAGTGAAGAACATCAAAATGTCGGCGCGAGGACGTTCCAATCGATACGGAGGACCCCCGACGTTGAGACCAATGCCCTCGTCAAGGCCATCCAGGAGGATGCCATTCGGACCGTAAAGATCCTCGCGCTCCGGATCGGGCTCGTGCGGATAGCCGTCGCCCGCGTTATCGCGCGGGTTGCCTTCTTTCTGCGCTGCGGTCCAGTACGCCGCGATGGGGATGCCCTTAATCGCCAGCATCGATCGTTCGGCGACGACGCCTTCGAGATCCTCACGCAGGTTCTTCTCCAGCATCCGCAGGGACTGGTTGATCTCGATTACCGCGGTGGCTTGGCCGGTAGACTGGACGGTGAGATCGAAGATCTGCCCGACCAGCAGCATCATCACCGACAAAATGCCGATGGCCACTATCAACTCGATCAGCGAGAACCCGCCCGAAACGGCCGATAATGGCCCCGCTACACTAGGATGTACGCTTTTTGTTCGCATCTCGTGAGACAGTATGGCCGGTCACCAAGTGTCGGTCCAGGGGCTTGTCAGGGTCGTTTGACCAACGGGCGGATCTCAACGCCGACGACAGGCTGCTTGCCGGAGAAGACGAAGTCGCCGTCTCCGAACCGCTCGATCGGCGGCGGGAACGTCCAGAAGGGCCTGATCGTGCCGTTGGTTGTGTCGACCGGCGCTGTGGGATCGGCGGCGTCGGCTGTCATATCGACCTGCACGACCCCACTCGCGAGCGGGTCGAGATCGGCCACCTGCACCTCACGGTCAAGCGTAACGACGGCTTTGTAGTCGTAGTCGCTCCCGGTTTTGGTGTAGCGGTGCGACTTCACGGTGTAGACGGCCCCCGTCAGCCGATCGATGAGCATCGAATCCTTCTGAAGCATCTGGGCGATGAGTTTGCTTTCGCTGTCACCGCCGGCGATGGCCTCGGAGGGGATGCCGGTCGGATCGAGAGCGACTTGCGGCCCTGGAATGGTGCTATCCCAATTCCCGCGCACATCGAGGTGGATGAGCCAGGGAACGGGGAAACGCACGTCTTCGGTCGACGCTAGCGCCACGGGTTGTCGAGTTGCCAGCCCCACGCCTGCGGCTGGATCCTGCCTGGCATACCGATTCGTCGATTCCGGTCGACGCAGTGTGACGTAGTACATCGTGAGCGAACGCACATCCGCTCGCCGCGTAGGCGTCACATCGAATCGGTTAAACGCAGCCCACAAGAATCGCCGTGTCGCGACGGTCTCGTCCCAATGAGTCCGCAGTTCGGGCGGCAGGCTAGTGTCCACCGGGCGAGGTGGCAAAGGCGGAAGGACACGGTCTTCGAGCCCGATCATCGTGTTGACGGCGGTGTATGGGTGGTACGGCGGTGTGATCCCTGCGGGGACGTGCAGGGTGTCCATCGAGATATCCGTCCACCCCGCACCATAGTCGTCGCTGGCTTCATACTCGACCTTATACGCGCCCGTTCCCCCGGGGTTCGTCGCAAACTGGTTCCACATATGGACTTGATGGACGAGCGGCAGCGCGGGATCGCGAGCGCTGTCTGTCGCCGGGTCGACGTCGCCTATGAAGCTCGGCGAGGTGACGGAACCATCCGGAAGCGTAACGACCGTTTGCATCTCCATCACGAAAGCGCCGTTGTTGCCGACGGTGGTCTGCGTGGTGAACTCGGACATATCGCGGGCGCGGGTCCAGGCGACGGGGAACATGGTGGCCACCATGAGCATGCCCAGGCCCAGGATTACGATGGCGATCATCAGCTCTGCCATCGAAAAGCCCGGGCGGATGCTGCTTGTATTTGATTGTGGCCTTAGCATGCGTTTCATCCGAATCAGTCGAACCGAACGTCCAATCGAGTCCCCCACCTCTAAAGAGATGGGCCACCCGCCCCACGACACGCGCCGTGGGGGGAATCAGAACCGAGAGTCGAATCGAATCCCCCACCTCTAAAGAGGCGGGCCACCCGTTGCGAACAAGCGTCCCGTCACCTAACAGCCGCTACTCGCCCTTCGGACCGCTAATCACACTGCCGGCCTGACGACTCACGTAGTACGGCGCGCCGGTATCAACCAGATACTTCCGCTTGGTTTGTGCATCCGGGTATTCACTGAAGACAGAGTCGTCGTACACCAAGAGTCCGTCCATGCTTGGAAAGTTCAAAGCGGCGTCATCCGGCGTACGGCCGTTGTTCACCATCGCGGACAACGTGGATGAGCCGGGAAACTCTTGCGGAAAAGTGCCGTCCGCTCTCTGGTACTGCCCCACGGTCGCGACCTGCAGGCCAGTCACGGTCCCCTCGATTACTTCGCCCCCAGAAGCAGTGTCTGATGCGAGATCCGTTGCCGTGTCGCCATCGTGAATGAGCACGACGTCCCGAGACAGCAGATGGCCTTCCTTGGTGAAGAGAATCGTGAAAAAGTTGCGATGATTCTGCGCACCGTTCTCGTCGTCCTGTCTCATGTCGCGGTAGTCATCCGATTGCAACTCGCCTAGATCGCCGCCGGACCAGACCATCTGCCCGTCGGGGACGTTGCGCTCGGGGTCCGGGATAACCGTGTCCCTCGGAACGACGCGGAACGGCGGGAGAATCCTCAGAGGTACCCCTTCGAGCACGATAAAGCGATCGGCGGTTTCCGGCGAGGCGGCAACATCCTGCTCCGACTCGATGAAGACCGCTTTCTGCTCGCCGTTTTGAATGTAGAAGAACAGCCCGGCTTCCTTGTTGTTCATCGCCCGGCTGCGGGCGGAGCGGAGCCAGCCTTTGATCTTGTTCTCGGTGTCTGCCAGCCTGCTCTCCTCCATCATCCGCGAGACAGCCGGCAGCGTCACCACGGCCAGGAACGCGATGATCCCGATGACGACGACGAGTTCCAGCAACGTGAACGCGGACCGATTTCGGATGGCCTTGGAACCGTGGCGCGGGCAAAGCCCGCCGCGGCAGTCACCAATTCGGCGGGTGAAACCCGCCCTACCAAAGCCGGTGGCAGATGGCTGGTGGCTGATGACTTCTCTAAGCACGTCGGAACCTCATCAGGGTGCTTCTGCTTCAATGCGGAGCTTGGCCGTCAACTCCTCGTCGAGATACACGTTGTCCGCGTTGAGCGGGCTGTCGATCATCCCAGGATCGCCTTGACTGAAGTCCTCGACAAGGGGGCTCTCGAAATCATCGCCGAGCAACTCGAACTGGTCCGCCCCGTCAGGACCGTACGACACGAAGAGGGCCTTGCCGTGGTTGGCTTGAATGAGGCGTTGTGCGGTATTCAAGCGATTTTCGGCGGGAAGGTCACTTGGCACCGCAGTGAGCGCGGGGTCGGGGCGTATCGCGAAGTACTCGAACGGGTTGCCCCATGCGTCGACGTAGTAAACCAGCGGCTCGTCCTCGATATCGAGGTTTGTGTCGCCGTTGCGATCGAAGAATTGGTCCGCGTCGGGCGGCGCTTTCCTATATCGGTTGCCAATCTTGTCGAGCACGGAAGCCGCCTCGGCGCTGTACAGCCGAATAGCCAACGCCATCGCCGCCACATCGCGATGTTCGATGTCATTGAAGCCAGAAGCTTCGGCCGGGTAGATGTTGGATGCTCCGCCCGGCGGACCAACGATATCGACCCCCGGCGTCGCACTTTCCCCTGGTGTGCCCGACCTCCTGAATGTCTCCAACTCATCGCACGGATAGTCACCGTATCGGTCACGGTAGCCGGGTACACCCTTAAGCGGCGCGTCTTGTCTGAACTCCTCCAAGGCCAAGTCCAGAATCTGCATAACGCCGAGCGTTTCCTTATTCTTGGCATCGTCGATGAGCCCGCCGCCTGCGACGACGAGGGCGGTGATCAGCAGCGCCACGACGCCGATGACCACCAGAAGCTCGATCAGCGTGAACGCGCAGCGACGCACAGCAGTTGTCGATTCGCAACCGCCGGCGGCTGATGGCTGATAGCTGACAGCTTTCCCGCTCATCTCTGCTCCCGCGTCCAGTTCACAATGTCATCGCTCGTGCCGTAGATAGCATCCACTCCGGCGCTGATCAGCAAGAACGAGTCGCGGTTTACCGGCTCGTTGCGCTGTGTGACCGACGTGTTGAGGATGAACCGCTCCATCGTTTCGTTGTAGGTCGGCTGACTCACGATATCTTGCACCCCGTTGTTGTCGCGGTCGGGATCGGCAACGGGCAATTCGGTCCAGCCGATCGAGTGCAGGCGGTTTTCCGTGCCATTTTCCCCGGGCCCGAAATCGATGCCGCTGAGCCCGGACATGCCGCCCGAATTAGTACCCGTGATAACGCCGTTGTCGCGGTGGTCGTACACTCCCAAGTCACCGCCTGGATCGGTGATCATTCTTCGGCCGCCGCGGTTGGCGCGATAGTACAGGATGGGTCGGCTCCATTTGTCGGTGAACATCGGCTGCTCCGGGACGCCTGTCAGGAGATCGCCTGGATCCGGTATGATGCCGTCTTTCTCCAATTGCTCGAAAGTGCGAATCCCATTCTGAGTGGGCTCATCGACGAACGTCACGCCGACACCGGGGTAACGCGCCACCAGCGGCTCGCGATCTTCGGCCGATAGCTCGTAGGCACCCCCGGCGCCAGGGTCCGAAGTTAGGTCGTCCCACCAAGTACCGTCATTGTTGATGTCGTTAAACCCAGGCGTGCCCAGTTGATCCGCCCCCGAGAGTGCGTAGACGAGTAAGTTCGCCCCGGTGATGCCGTCCACTGTGGCGTCCGCGTTTTCGAGCAGCGGGTTCTTGATTTGTATGTGCCCCAGTATGTTAAGCGGGTTGTCACTGTGCGACGGCGGATAGACGCCGCCCAGGGCAAGCTCGCCGCGGTATGATTCCAGCCCGCGTTCGAGGACGGAGATTGTCGCCTGCGTCGCGACGTTGCCGGCGCTGGTCGTTACCGCGCTGAACGCCGGGATAAGCAACCCAGCGAGGACGGCGATAATGCCGATCACAACCATCAGCTCGATCAGTGTGAAGCCCTTACGATTCGTTCTGTTCGTGGCGTTCATTTTGGGTTCCCTTCACGGCGGAAGTCAGCCACCCGTTACTTGGCGAAATTGTTGACGTCGTCATCGGTTCCATAATCGCCATCCAACCCAGGACTGATGAGCAGGA
>JAJDDU010000063.1 GCA_029260155.1 Phycisphaerae bacterium
GACATTGTGGACGACCTCGGTAAAGGTAATGGTCAAGGTTTCGATGCCCTGATTGGGTGTGTTCCCGTTGCTGCTCTCGCGTCGCGGGTCGATGAAACCGCTGTATGGATGCGTTGACTGGCCATCATCATGCACCACGGACGGCGGCGTGGTGTCGACGTCCTCGCACGAGATAACGGTTACCGAGAACTCGTCGATCAGCGCCTCGGTGAGCGACGTGTCCGGGCAGTCCTGCGTACTGAACCGCACCGTGATTGTATCACCCAGTGGCATGATATCGCTGACACGGAACTCGTGGTGTACCCAATCGAGCGTGAAGTCGAAGTTTATCTGCTCGGCGAGCGTCCAGCTTCCTCCGCCATCCGTCGAGATCTCCACGAGAAGTGGATCGCCTGGGGATCCCTGGAGGCTGGAACTCACGAACCAGCGCACGAAACGGATCACCGCATCCTGCCCCGTTGTCTCGATGGTGGGCGACACCAGTCGCACCGGACCGCCGTCGACGTCTGCTTCGTCGAATGGTCCCCCCGGCGATCCCTGACCGGTCACGAAGCACATCGTGCCCTCGCCGCCGGGATAGTCATCTTCCGGAACGATGTCGATTCCGGGCGGAAACAAGAACACGCCGTTCGGATCCACACGCTCCCAGCCACCGGCCGGAATCGCCACCGACGGACAGACTTCCTGCTCTACGGACCAGCCTTTGTCTTGCTCGAAGTTGTCGGTGAACGCGACGGTTACGGACGATAGGATTGCAGATTCGTGAGAAATGGTAGGGGCGCCTGCGGGGTTGACCACCGTCTCCCCGCCCAGCGTATCGACCGTGACGTAGTACGAATAGACTGATCCACAAGGTGCGCCCGGCATGTCAGCCTCATAGAGATCCCCACCGATCGAAAT
The DNA here is from genome assembly GCA_029260155.1 of Phycisphaerae bacterium. Taxonomy (GTDB): domain Bacteria; phylum Planctomycetota; class Phycisphaerae; order UBA1845; family UBA1845; genus OFTM285. The sequence continues at coordinate 901 of JAJDDU010000063.1, forward strand.
CAACGGCACCTCGATCACGTTCCCCTCGGCTGAGTCGATTTGCACGATGACTTTGGCGGTGGCCGGATCTGGCTTAGCGCACAAGCTTCGAAGTTCCACGGTCAACGTCGCCCCATCAATCGGATGGACCGTATCGAGGAGCCCCTCAGGGAAGGAAACCGAGATCAACGACTGCTCCGACAGCACGAACAGCCCACCGGCCATGTCGGATACCAGGATGCGGTCTTCGCCCAAGAACGGATAGATGCCCCACGCGCCATTGAAACCAAGCGTTGGACCATCAAACGTGTCGAAGTGAGCGGCCTCCACCAGTGTGCCCGTGACCTCATCGATGTCGAATATGAAGGCGCCGGCCTGATACCATGAAAGGTAGACGCGTGTCCCGACGACCAGGGGATTGTGGACGCTGAAGGCCTCGTCGGCGGGTTGCGTTATCGTGTCGCGCAAGACGATTGTCGCGCCCTGCTCTGCCGAACTGATCTCGAAGAGCTTTGTCGGGCCGCCCGGACGCTCCTCCGTCACCACCGCCCAGCGTCCGTCGGGCGTCGGCCAGACGGCGTGCGTGCTGTTGTTGTCGGCCGAGGCGGAACTGCCGAGAAAAACGGGCGTTTCGTTTGCGATGTTGCTTACGTCGAAGATGTGCAGCCCGCTGTTCCAGGCAGCGACGTAGAGTCTGCCGTTTTCCGCCGTCATGTCGTGTACGAACGAGCTGCCCACTTGCATCAGCCAGAGGTTGTCTTGGATGCGCTCCGGCGGGTTGTCCGGATCGAAGCTGGTCAGGTCGACGACGCCGACATGACTCGTAGAGCTGTTGGCCAGGTAGAGGTAGCCGTTGTCATAGAAGACGTTGTGTACTCTTGAGAACTGCGGTGTGCTAATCCAACTTAGATGTTGCGGGTTGAACGGATCGCGCACGTCGACAATCTCGACGCCGTCGTTCGGATCAGCTTCCAGCGCGATGAACAACAGCCCGTTCGCCACTTTGACGTCCTGCGGCGACGCGAACTGATTCGGCGCGGGCACCTGCCACTCCAAAAACTGAACGGGGTTGGCCGGTTCGCTGACATCGAAGAAATGCACGCCGGCCGTAGTCGGTCCGAACTGCCCCACATACGCGATATCGCCATCGCCCCATACGTCGGCATAGGCTGACGCCCCTTCATTCCATTGACCGAGCAGTCCAAGTTCAACCGGACAGTCCTCGCCACCGCTCGCCGGCGCCGATACGCCACAAGAAACGAACATGCAAGAAGTTACGACGCGAGCTATGGAACGGATCTTCATAATACTCCTCCATCTGAAGGCGACGCGACGAGTTCGCGGCGCATGTGCGAGTCAAACACGTTCGCCCATCGGGTTTAATTCGGAAGGCGGAAAGCCGAACGCGTCCGAGTATACCGAGATTGCCCATCGCAATTCAACAGCGTGGCGCCTCCGGTACAGTCCTTTCTTCTCAGAACCTGCACGATCTTGTCGGTGGCGCTATTCCCTCCACCGCAAGCGCTTGCAATGAGATGGGTGGCACGGTCTGGCGAAGCCAGGCCGTGGGACAGCGCGCGACCCTCACGGCCTTGCTGCGCTACGCTCCACAAGACCGTGCCACCCAACGCCGTGTGCACCTCTTCTCATTGCAACTGGCTGAGGAGTTGCCCGCCACCTTCTCGCTGACGGCTGACGGCTGGCAACTTTCCCTCATCGCCGTTGGAATGAATCACTGAGAAATCGTGTTATGATATCGTCATGGAGAAACAGAGTCTGTTTGTAATCGAGGATGCCCCGCGCGTGGGGCTTGGGGAATTGGACGTGGTTTGGTTCCAGGTCGCGGGGACCATCTGCAATCTCAGATGTTCGCACTGTTTTATCAGTTGCTCGCCGGAGAACGACAAATTCAGGTTCCTGTCGCTGGAAACGTGCAAGAGGCACTTGGCCGACGCCGCGCGACTCGGAGCGAGGGAGTTCTACTTCACCGGCGGTGAGTCGTTCGCGAATCCCGAAATGTGCGACATTCTGGCTGAAGCGGTGCAGTACGGACCCGCGACGGTGCTGACCAATGCGACGCTGTTTCGCGATGCGACGCTTGAGCGGCTTTGTGAAATCAACGTGTCAACCGAGCATGCCATCGAAATCCGTGTCAGCATCGACGGATACACTGCGCAGATGAACGACGCCATCCGAGGCGAAGGCACTTTCGATCGTGCGGTCGCGGGTGTCGCGGGTTTGGTTGCCCACGGGTTCCAGCCGATCATCACCATCACGCGAACTTGGTCCGGCTGCGACGACATGGTGCTGTCGGAGTTTGTTGCGGCGTTGAAACGCGTCGGGTACGCGAGTCCGCGATTGAAGATTCTTCCGTTGCTGAAGCTCGGCGCGGAGGTTGACCGCACCGAGGGGTACTGCAACGCGGCGCGCGTGACGCATGAGATGATGCGGGGGTTCGACACTTCGCAGTTGCTGTGCAGCAGCGCGCGTCTGGTGACTGATCGGGGGGTGTGGGTGTGTCCGATTCTCTTGGACGCGCCCGACGCGCGCATGGGTGACTCTCTGCCGGATGCGATGGGCGACTTCGCCCTACGCCATCCCTCCTGCCACACATGTTGGTCGTGCGGGGCGATCTGCTCGAATGATCCATCACCTGCCGCCCGCGCTCAATCCGAAGACTAGCGTCCGCCTGCTCGGCGGCAGCGAGCAACCCGCGATGAAAGGCGACTGTCACGCGGTTATCGGTTGCGCAGCTGTAAGTTCGGCTGCGCTCGACACTTCTGAAAGCCATCGCGGGCGCCAACGTCCTGTCACGGCTCGTGGTGGACGTCTGAACGCAGGTGGATGCGGCGGTTCATGTTTTTGATTGCGTACCGGGTCATTTCGGTGCTAAGGTATTCTAGACGCCGGGTCGGCGTCGAAGCGTCTTATCGGAGTTGCTTGTTCGAGGTGGGTGATCAACTATTACTCTCGTGGTCGAAGCGACCGCTTGGCTCGTTGTGGCTGATCGGGAAGGCAGTGGTGGTTTGCGCGCTGATGCTGCCGCGTCCATGCGTCGCGGACCTGCCACCGCAGCTTGGTCCCTGCGTCCAAGCCCCCATTCCCGCGGGGGGGAACGCACTCCGAGATCTTCATCTTCGCGAGGTGGATCAGGATTCCGAGGATCACCTCCAGGTCCTGGCTCGAATCGATCTCCTGCTTCGCGATATCGACGAGCTTCTCGTTGCGCTGAAAGGAGACCGAGCGTCGCGTAACGTCCGCGCCGCATCGCAGGGTAATGAACAGATCGCGATCTTTCACGACTTGAGTGGCACGCTGTGGCATCGCAGTGTGTGGCCTGTGGAACCAATTGGCGCGACGGCTGACAATACCGTGCACGCGGCGGGTTTTCTGGGAGGGTCCGATTCGATCGCGTCCATCTCGTCAACAGCGCCGGCGGATGCGGCGTGGCTGTTCGAGGGTGCGCCGCTATCGGAGAATCTCAGTCTACAAGCAGGGGATCGCGACAGTGCGGGACACCGCATTCGAGGCAGCGCCAGTGTCTCCAGCCGCAAGCCTGAATCACGGCGTGTGGTCGGCGGCATTGCTGGTGGCAGTCAATACTACCTTGATTGGCCGTGGGTGATCCGGGCGGGCCACAACATGTTTTTCTGGATCGTCGGTCCCCCGGCCTCAATCATCTTCATTTCCGTCGCCCTCGGCGCCGTCGGCAGTTCCCGACGCAGTTGATCCGCCGCGTTCCGGTCGTGCGTGTCGATTCGCGATTCCCCGTGTTTTCTGATGTGTTACTGCAGAATCACCAGGAATCTGCGTCCCGGCTCTAGTGATATCGGTTATGCTCGCGGTTGCGGCTGCACCACGGTGCTGCGTAGTAAGCGGGCGAGCAAGCAATGGAGGAATCAAAAAGTGTTCACGGAACGCAACGGGAAATCTCTGTGTAGTCTTGCGGTTATTGTCGTAATTGCGATGGGCGGGCTGCAAGTGTCCGCGCAGCCTGATGCCACGCTCGGATCGATACCCGTGACGACGAACTTTACATCAAGCAGCTCTGTTGATGGGTTGCGAGCCTATGCCGTTGCCCGAACTATCTGCAACGTGGGAACGCAGCCACTCGACTGGTTCGTAGGCCCCAGTCCACATCACCCGGTGACACTTCCGAACCTCTATCGGCTGAAGAGTGGGCGCTTCGAGCAGATTGGACAAGGGTGGGTCATGCACCATTACTGCGCATTGCAGCAGAACCTGTGCGGTGGCTGCTCCCCGCCGTGCGGCGGCTGCTGTTCGACGCTCGGGCCTGGCTGTTCGACGTCCAACAGCGCCTCGCGGACTGGGAACTTCAACAACCTGGGGCCTCGATCCGAGATCAACGCGCACCTCGGGACCAACCCTGGATTCCACGCATTTCCGGAAGGCAACGGGACGCTTCGGGGTCGCCTTCTGGTCAGAGAATCCGATCTCGATCCCGCGCTCAACCCCGACGCGCTCTACTTCGCCGAGGCTCAGATCATTGCCCAGGACGACGCTCAAGTCGGGGACATGAGTGGGGACAACAACAACGCTTCCTACCGCCGGGTATCCGTCGGCCCTTTCAACTACTCGCTGAGCTTCGCAGGAGGAACGATTCGGGAGAACCCTGCGATTTATGCGTGGCAGGTGCATGAATCTGATGTCGCCCGTCAGGATGTGGATATCCCCGGTGAGGGGCGGCTACTCCTGGCGTACAAGGTCACCGACAACGGTGACGGGACGTGGCACTACGAGTACGCGCTGCACAATCTCAATTCGGATCGCAGCGTCGGGGTGTTTTCGGTGCCCGTGCCGGATGATGTCACCGTTTCGGAGATCGGATTCCATGACGTCGACTACCACAGCGGTGAGATCTACGCGCTCGACGATTGGCCCGCGGTCGATGACGATGAAAGCGTCACTTGGGCGACGGAGACCTTCGCTGGCAACGAAAACGCCAACGCGCTACGATGGGGAACGCTGTACAACTTCCGTTTCGATGCCAACACGCCGCCGCAGCCTGTGGACATTACGATTGGCCTGTTCAAGCCCGGAACGCCGGACTCGGTGACCGTTCCCGCGATGGGGCCGG
>JAJDDU010000064.1 GCA_029260155.1 Phycisphaerae bacterium
AGTATTAAGGGATTGCGGAGACACAGCTCGCGGTCTGACAACACGCATTGCCGCCGCCGAGTTATCGGACAAGCAAAGCATCGCAACATCGTTTGCCGCAGGCCACTGTCGTGAGCCAAACACCATCCCGAGCAACGTGCAAAACGCCACCACCTCAAAAACGGGCGCAACGTGAAAATCTCGCGATGCACAGATCAGACGTGTAGTTATTACCATGCGGGGACGCTGCGCGCTGGATCCGCAACGACCAAGCGACCACCGCGCGCCTATGACAGGAACGGCATGCGCAGAACGAAGCCACTCCAAATCAGCCAAAACCCCGATTGCACACTGAAAACGTGGTTTCGCCCGAATCACGCGATAGCGCAATTACGAAACGAACCCACCTCGCGGTGTCACTTCAACTCGCTCACAGCCCAATCTACGGAGTTGTTCTGCTCGCGGAGAGGAACACTGACGGTGGGTCAAACAGTGGCGCGCCGCCACGGGCCGCCGACGTCGAGCGCACGGAACCGCGCGGCGAGCGGTCGGTTGTTACTTCCCGCGCACGCGGCCTACGAGGCCTTGGGTGGCGGTCTTGATGCCTTTGACGGCGCTGGCCAGTGCTTCGCGACTGGGGGCGTACTCCATGGCGACGTCGTAGAAGATCTTCTCGGTTTCGATCAACTCGGCCAACGAATAGGTGAAGTTGCGCATGCCGTCTTCGATGCTCGTTGCGATGATGGCCGGCAAGTCCTCGTCTTCGCCGCGGCGAATCTTGTCGCGGACGGTGCTGTTGTTGATCAGGACTTCGGTCGCGGGCACGCGCGTGCCCTCGTCAATGCCGGGCAACAGTCGCTGACACAAGATGGCAGACAAGCTGCTGGAGAGCGACGAGCGAATGAACTCGTGCTCCTCACGCGCGAAGAACTCCAAAATGCGCGAAAACGTCTGAGCAGCGTCCGAGCAGTGGATCGAACCCAACACAAGATGCCCGGTCTCAGCCGATTGAATGGCCGCCTGCATGGTCTCTTTGTCGCGCATCTCGCCGATCAAAATAACGTCGGGGTCCTGCCGGACAACGTAACGCAGCGCCTCGTTGTAATCGGGGATGTCGATGCCAATCTCTCGCTGGGAGATAATCGACTTCTTGGCATTGAAGACGAACTCGACCGGATCCTCGATGGTGATAATGTGCGTGTGTCGCGTTCGGTTAACGTGCTCAAGCAGAGCAGCCAACGTACTGCTCTTCCCGCTGCCGGTTATCCCGCTAACAAGCACGAGGCCCGAGTGGGTCTTCTCAATTGTGTCCTCGTAGACCTTGGGCAGTTGCAGCGATTCAAACGACGGGATGGTGCTCTGAACACGGCGGACGGCCGCGTGCATTTCTCCACTGGCGCGAAAGACGTTGATGCGGTAGCGCTCTCCGCCGGCGCCCTTGAGCGAGAAATCGAGGTCGCCGCGTTTCTCATACTCGCCGCGACGCGCTTCGGGCACGACCTCGCTGAACATCTTCTCCATGTAGTCCGTCGACTCGATGGCGGGTAACTCGATCGGCCGGAGACTACCGGTCACGCGGTAGAAGGGCGCGTAGCCGACCTTCAAGTGCAGGTCGGACGCGCCGAACTTGCTCATTCCCGCGAGCAGACTGTCAATGGTCTCTTTGGGTGTCATCGATGGTTCCGTCTGTTCCGCCCGCTACATTTACTTCATGAATACGGACACGATATTGGCCGCCGCGAGAATGGCTGCCAGCACCATGGCCATGACGAACAGTCTGGAGAACTTCTTGTTCTGATCGGTCAGCAGCGTCATCAGCCGTTCGTCGCTGGCAGCCGTGGTCGCGAAGAGGCTCTTCAATGTTTCCGAAGACGTGCTGGACGCTTGCGTCAACGATCCGACCGCCTCTCGAAAACCGTCCATCGACTCAGCGATGCGCTGCTGCGTCTGGCGGCCGGTGTCAATCTCATCGCGAATGGCCAGGAACGTCTCGCGTTGCGCGTCGGCGAGCTTGGGAATCTCCGCGATCGCCGCCTCCAGCCGACCCGATCGTGTGTTGCCTGTTTCGAGTTGCTCGACGATGGCGCCAAGCTGGGCCTGCTGTTCCTTGAGACTGTCGGGCAGCTTGGCGATGGTCGCCGCCAAGTTCTCCATTCCGTCGGCGATTCTCTGCGTGCGCGAGTCCTGGGCTTCGAGATGTTTCTGGATGGACTCGATCAGCCCGCTGAGGCGTTGGTAGCCGTCTTCAAGTCGCGAGATGGATTGCGACCGCTCCTGCCAGCGCGATAGAATCGTGTTCGCGGCGGCTTTATCTTCGGGATCCTCCTGCGGCTTGAGGAGATTGTCTTCGACCTTGGAATATCCGATATCATCGGAACCACGTACGTTTCCACGTCGTACCCACTCACCCATTCGCGACCAAAAACCAAGCGTTTGCATCCTTGACCCTGCCTTTCGTTGCGGCTCGCGTCCTTGCGACGTCACGTTCGCACCGCTGCGACCGCGACCCATGATGCCGTACACCTCATGTTATACAACGCCGGAAAGCAGGTCAACGAATATCGCAGTCCGACGTGCTCCGCGACGCACCAAGGGTCAAGGTTGTGGCCACCCCGTTTGGCATTGTATTGAACGCGGTGCACCGACGGCTTGCCCGGCTGGAATGCGCCAACCCTCCGCTGTCACCGGGCATGGCCACAGCCGAGAAAACTGGGTTTTTCCCTTGACAGGAAGTCGTCGAAAAGCGCACTATTGGGTTCACTCATGTGCTTGCGCGCGAAATCACATCGGCGCGAGGCTCACGGGCAGTGTCGGACAAAAACGCATCGTTTTGGGAAGACACATTCATGTCGTTGGTTGTTTGTTTGAGAAGACGCGTTCGTCTCGGTGCCCTGGCTGGCGCGGTTGGACTGCTGTGTGCGGGAGTCGCGTTCGCGGATACGCCGCCCGGCCGTCCGGTCGTCTATGGCGAAGTTAAGATGAACGATCCGCTCGGCCCCGACGGTGTGCCGTCCGGACTGACGGTGGAAGAGAGTGTGCATGACAGCACGTGCGACGACGATCCACGCGGGCAAAACGAAATCGCCATCAGCGTCGATCCAAACGACCGAAACATCCTGCTGGCCGCCTGGAACGACGCCTCCCGGACATATCTCGAAGAGAACAGCCCAACCCTTCTTGGAAGGTACGGGATCGGGTACGCGGTCTCGCTCGACGCTGGTGACACTTGGTTGCGCCTGGACCGCGCAGGGGCTAGCTATCCCTGCGCGCCCGACGTGTTCCAGTTCGTCCCCGGTCACGCGTTCAGCCGCGATGATCTGTGTCCCTCGCCTGGAGTGGGCCCACAGGGTGATCCGATTGCGGCCATCGGGGCGAACGGCTATCTGTACTTGGCCGGCGTCAGCAAGGCGGCGCAAGACCCGCCGTTCTTCGCGCGTTTTGACATGGACCCGCTCTCAACGACGCCGTGGGAATCGACCTTGGTCCCGGTGGGGGCGGCGCTCACGGCTTTCGATGGCCCGTTCGTCCTTGCGGACCCGTACGATGACAATGTGTACGTCCACTGGGCGCAGGGGCAGAACAGCACATCGACCGTCCAACTGAGCGCTTCGCGCTGCGCGGGCTGCGATTTCTTCGAGGGGTCGATCGGCTGCACATGCACCGAGCCGAGCGTGGTCATGGGGCGGAATCTCGCCCTTCGGCCGAGCCCGCAGCTTTGCGGTCTAGGCGTCTGCACTTGGGGTACATCTTCGGCCGTGGGACCGGACGGCTCTTTGCACATCATCTGGAAACACTGGGGCGGCGCGAGTGACCTGAACACGCCCCTGAACGACCAAATCGATCAGATTCGCTACCGGCGCGGCTGGTGGGTGGGCGACGACATGATGTTCGACCCGCCGCTGCCGGAGTCGGACCCGAGCGTCAAGTGCGACCCCCCGCTGACGAAAGCGGTTGCGAGCGTGGGATCATTTTCGGCCAGCCCGGGTACACCGAGGGCTTCCGCAGGCCCAAGGGACATCTCACAGCGCGTTCCATGAATCTGGGCTTTGCGTCAATCGCCTCCGCTATTGCCGATCGGCTGGGCACGCATGCATCGATCGCGGTGGACATGAACGATCCCGCGGATACGTGCGGTCGAGGCGGGACTATCTACGTGGCCTACGCCGCCGAGGAGAACCCCAGGGGTGACACCGACCCCTCCGTCTGCGACACGTCGCGTCGAATCGACATGAATGTCTACGTTGTCCATTCTCGCGACAACGGCCTCACTTGGTCGACTCCGATTCGGGTGCCGGAAGATGATACGATGGCATTGGTGGAGAAGGACTGCGACGAGGATAACGGCTCAGCCCCGTGCGGTCGTCACTCGCCGTTCCAGTTCTTTCCGTGGATTGCCGTGGACGGGCAGGGGCGCGTGGGCGTCATGATGTACGACACGACGCCGACGCCGGAACAGGACCGGTGCAATGTGTTCTCCACGACGTACCGCATCCAGTTCGCCCATTCGCTGGACGGCGGGGTCAACTGGAACACGGGGCTCACCGTCAGCGGGCAGAACTCGAAAACGTTCGTTGAGGATGATCCAACGTGGAACCGCTGGGTGGTGTTCCTGGGCGATTACGGGGGGATGACGGCGACGAAGGACACTGCGTCGGCGCGCGGGGTGTTTCACCCGGTGTGGACAGACCTGCGTGACTGGGACGGGCTCTTCTTGCAGGTCACACCCAGGGATGCGTACACGGCGGCGGTGGAGGTCAGCGAGCCGGTCTTCAGCATGGGCGACTACGACCGCGACGGCGACGTGGACATGGACGACTATAAGGCGTTCGGCGTTTGTGTCAGCCCCGCTACTCCCGTGGTGCTGGAACCGGAATGTGAGATACTCGACTTCGACCGCGACAACGTCATCGGGAAGAACGACATGGCGTTGTTCGAATTGTGTCGCACTGGCAAGACGGTCGTGGCGTCGGGCGGGAGTGATCCCGCTGCGCTGAACGCCCTGGTGGACTGGACGACGAGTGTGCTGTCCGCGGGTGAACGCGCCGAGCAAGCGGACGCCATGCGTGCGGCGGCGCCGGCGTTCGACGCGGTCGACGCGGCCGCCAGTGCCTTCGCCGACGCGATCGATCCGCAATAGCGAAAGATGTTTGGGAGTAGAAATGCGATGAATATCAAAAAACGAAAGGCAGCGATTGGGGCGTTGGTCACTTGGTTTGTGGGCACGCCGTGCTTGGCGCAGTTTCCGGAACGTGTGCGTGAGAGTGATCTCGACGGGCAGGCGGGGTTTCAAATACACGGCGTATCACTGGATGAGTCCATCTCCGCCGCGGCCTCGATTGGCGATGTCAACGCCGACGGCGTCGCCGACCTGGGCGCCTCGACGCTGAGCGCGCCCGTCGCGTGCCTTCCCGACGCCCCATGCTTGCCATTCAGCGGTTACGTGTACGCGATCTTCGGACGACCGGACATCGCAGAGGGCGGCGATTGGACGGTGGCTGACCTGGACGGCAGCAACGGGTTCGTGATTCCCGGTCCCTACGATTGGAACTCGATCGGGAACATTGCCGCAGCTGGGGATTTCAACGATGACGGGACTGATGACTTCATGTTCACAGCCGCGGCTTCCTCTGCCCCTGGACCCGGCTTGTCGGGAGAGATATTCGTCATTCATGGGCGCGAAGGGTTGGGCGCTGATGAAGCCCCGTTCGACCTGACGTCGCTGGGCGGCAGCGACGGCTTTCGCATTTGGGGGGAGAGTGTGGGGGGAGCGGTCGGCGCGCGATTGAACCACATCGGCGATTTCAACGGCGACGGAGTCTCCGATATCGCGACATCGTCAATGACAGCAGACCCTGGCGGGCGCACCGGCGCCGGGCAGGTTTACGTTCTCTACGGCGGCAAGGGCCTCGGCGAGTCGGGCGTGGTTTCGGTTCCGAGCTCGCTGACACCGGCGACGGGGCTGATCATTAACGGAATCTCCCCAGGTGACTACCTGGGGGCTCATGTGCGATCAACGGGCGACTTCAACGGCGACGGTATCGACGACCTTGTTCTCCGAGCCGCCTTTGCAGAACACGCGCCCAGGTCTATGTCGTCTACGGCAGCACGTCGCGGTCACCGACGGGCGTGTTCGAACTGGGCGACCTGGACGGCAGCAACGGCTTTCTCATCAACGGCCCGGTCGGCGCGCCTCCCCCGCCCCCCAATTGTTCGCAGTGTGTACGACTTCGCGCTCCCGCCGGCGTGGGCGACATCAACGTGGACGGCTACGACGATATCGCCATTGTAGTGGACGTTCCTTCCGGCAATAGCGAGGGGGTCTTTGACTGGGTCGCGGTTGTCTTCGGAGGACCGGACAGAGCGTCGGACGGCGTATTCTGCGTCGAGGACGTCAACGGGGAGAATGGATTCCGTGTGGTGACCTACGAAAGCTTCTCGGGCGCACGGGTCCCCACGGGGCCGGGGGGAGATATTACACACGACGGATACACCGACATGATGGTTGACGTGCATGGTGGCAAGATAGTCTTTGGTGCCCCAAGTCTCGGCGCTTCGGGGGTTCTTGTGGTTGACGATCT
>JAJDDU010000065.1 GCA_029260155.1 Phycisphaerae bacterium
CTCAACCGCCTCGGCCTCACGCTACCCCAGCGTTTGCGTCGAATCGACAAGGTCACCCAAATGTAGTCACGACTTCTACCCCAAAACGGCCATGGCGCTATCCTCCGGGCCGTTCAAACTCCGTAACTGTTCAACTTGGGGTAGCGCAAGGGTGTGCGTATTTCGACGGCGATCGCGACGGCGACGTCGACTGGGTCGATCATGGGCTGTTCCAGATCGCCGAGGGCGGCTGCGCGGTGACTATCTTGCAGAATCCTGCTGACCAGGAGGTATGCGCGGGCGACAGCGTGGTCTTCGAGGTTCTGGGGGGCGGCGTTTACTGAGCTATCAGTGGCGTCAGGACGGCGAGGAAATCGACGGCGCTACCGAGGCCACACTTGTCATCGATGAGGCGGACGCCGGCGACGCGGGGTCTTACGATTGTCTGGTGACATCGGTGTGCGACGGAGAGGCTTCGTCGAACGCTGCGGTGTTCGTGGTCTTCGTCCGGCGGTGATCACGTCACAGCCTGAAGGGGCGACTTTGTGTGAAGGCGAGAGCCATTTCATGCTCATCACTTCCGAGGGCTCGTCCCATTTTCAGTGGTTCAGAGACGGGAACCCGATCGACGGTGCGACGCAGGCCTTCTTTGCGATCGCCGGTGCTTCGGCGCAGGATGCCGGCGCGTATCACGTATTCGCGAGCAACTCGTGCAATGATGATACTTCGAAAATCGCGGTGGTAGAGGTCATCGATTGTGGGGCACCGCAGGATCGACGGTGCGCGGACCCGTTAGTCGGCCGTCGACCGCTCCGTGAGGAGCGTAAATGCTGGAACAACGAACATGCCCGCACCGAGCGTGTAGACCGTCCACGAGAAATCGCCGGTCCAGGGATCAATCGTTGCCCGACCAAGCTCCAAGGTGACCAGCAGTGCTGCGGCGATGGCACAAACGACGGGAACGATCAGGATATTGCTGTAGAACCCGGCCGTGCGTTCAACGATACGCAGGGTCATCCAGCCGAACAAGCCTGCGAGCAACATGAACGCTCCAGGTCCTCGCCCAATAGATCGGAGTGTATACCCATACTGAAAGGCCGATGACCTGATCCACGATTGGGCCAGCCACATGGTCGCGAAATAGGCCAGCCCCATCAGCAGCCCGGCACAAGAACCATAGAGAATCGCTCTTGGCAGCCCGCCCAGCGGCGTCGATTCGTGATGGTCTTGGTCCGTGCCCATGCTGCGATGGCCCTTGGGGAACTCGAACGGTCTGTCGATTCGTGTCCCCCCCCTGCGATCCGGCAAGATCCCTCGCTACGCTCGGGATGACGGTGGGCGCTAGGTCGGCACGTCGGCTGCTCGGGGTGCGCCGTCGCCTCTTCTGCCGTTTGTTGCGCCGCCGGCGATGGTCTTGGTGAGATCTCGCAGGTCGATTCCCAGGACGGATTCGAGTGTGGCCAGCGACTCGGAGAGCATGCGAGCACGGCCTAGGGCTGCGCCGGAGATGGCTGTTCCCTGGCCGCTGTCGATGACCGTCACGTTGCCGAGGTCGACGTTTTGGATGGTCTTGCTCAGTTCCTGCACGACACCGGGCATCATTTCCGCGAGCATGACTTTGAGCGCTTCGGGGTGCGCCTGAATGGCCTTTCCGATCTGCTCGATGGCCGTCGCGCGGGCCTTGCCCTCTTCCAAGATGGAGGCTGCGTCACCCTCGGCCTTCGCCTTGGCGGCTTCGCGCTCGGCGTCGGCCTGTTTGACGGTGGTCGCGAGCAGGCGGGCCTCTTGGGCCTGAGCGGCTGCCTGCTGAGTCTCCGCTTCGCGCAATTCGGCTTCGCGGGCAAGTTCCGCCTTGCGAATGCGCAGGGCGTTGTCGGACTCGGCGATGGATTTGTCCGCGCCGAGGCGCGCCTGCTCCGCCCGCTGTCGACTGGCCGACTCCGCCTCTTTGGCTTCTGCGTCACGTTCCGCCCGGGCCTGACGCGCCAGGGCGTCGGCTTCTGCTTCCTTGACGTCGGCCTCGCTCTTGCGCTGTGCCTCGAACTGCCGGGCGTCGGCGCGGACCTGCGCGGACGCTTTGCGGGCGATCGATTCGAGGTATTGGTCCTCGTCGTGGACGTTTTGGATGTTGACGCTGTCGATGACCATGCCCAGTTTTCCAAAATCGTCGGTTACCTCGTTCATCACGGTTGCGACGAACTTGTCGCGGTCCTCGACGATCTCCTCGGGTGTCATCTTGCCGATCACTGCGCGCAGGCCACCCTCGAGTGTCTCGCGGGCTACGCGCTGCAATTCCGTCGACGGCTGACCGAGGAAACGCTCGATCGCGTTGCCGCGCACGTCCGGCTCGGATGATACTTTCACGTTCGCGACACCAGTGACGGTCACGGGGATCATCCTTCCGCCGCCGGATTGGGCCTTTACTTCCAAGCCGACCTGCATGTTGCGCAGGCTGACCCGCGAGACTTTCTCGATGATGGGGATGACGAGCGTGCGCCCGCCGATGAGCGTTCGGTATCCTAGCCCCGCCGATCGCTTACCGCTGATCACCAGCAGTTCACTCGGGTTGCCGACGACCATGATCTTGGCAACCAGCACCGCGATCGCGACGAATATGAAGAGGATTCCGCCGCCGATCATGACGACGGCCTCGGAGCTAACTTGCGATGTCAGTGTCGTGTTCATCGTTGCCTCCTAGCATTGATTCGGTCACAAACTCATGTTCCCTTAGCGAAATGACTTCTGCAGTTCCGCTGTGGAGCGCCACAATGGCGACGCTGTCTCCCACGGCGAATCGGTCGTCGCCGCGCTTAGCAGCTGATGGGATGAATCGCTCACGGCCGCGCACGTGCAACGCGACTTCGCCCCTGCGGGGCGGCTCTATGGCGATCGTCACGCGGGCGCGTTTGTTGACGTAGTCTGATCGCGTCACCTGCGTGTTGCCGCTTGAGCGGTGGAGGGCGCGCAGCACCTGATGCGCCACCTGCCCCATCACGACACCGCCGATCACAGACGACGCGAAGACGCCCGCCGATCCCAACTGCGATGAAAACGTCAGCACGGTGCCGATTAATCCGAAGGCGGCTGCGAAGTACACGACGAACCGCATTGAGAACCAGTCGGTGAGCGACAGGCCCGCCGCTTCCGTTGCATCGCCCGCGTGTACGTGTCCTTCGACGCCCAACTCGGCATCGGCATCGGCGTCAAAGTCGAAATCTCCGTCTGCGTCGACATCCGCGTCGCCGCCGAGGAAGGTGGAAATCACCAGCAGGCCGCCGCCTACGATCAGGCATACCACGTAGAGCATTGCCGGCGTCGACATTGCCAGCAGGGGTGAGCATTCCCGGATCGATGCAGTCAATGCGAACATGACTCCGTCTCCGCATCAGGGTACTAGGGTCGAACAGACAGGGCGACCACCTGTATGAAGTCTACACCATGCCCACGCGGCTGCCCATTACAAACGTCCTACCGTTTCGTAATCAACCAGCGGAACCCCTCTTGGGGTCGCTGATTCCCGTGTTCCGCCGAAAGGTTCAACCTCTTATCGTCAAGAATGGGGAAATGTATGAATCTGTCATGGCGTGAAAAAGGCCATATCTGCATTCATCTGCGTCCGCGACGTTCGAGCAGTACGTAGTGGCGGGCGTCTTCCTTCAGGCCGCGGTCGAGCAGGTCGCGGGCGAGGGCTCTTAAAGCGCGGGGCATCGCGTAGTACCACCTTCCGCCGAACGCACTTCGACGGTGCGCTTTGATTTTCCCAATGCCGTATGTTGCGGCATCGGTTAGCAGTTGTTCTACGGACACATGGTTGAGATACACGACTTGAAGGGCGCCACTTGGATCGACCAGCATGTATGTGGGCGATACGATATCGCCCGGCTTGTGCAGCACGTGGTGCAGAACGGCTTCTACGGCGTTGGCTGTCGCGGAGGTTGACCGTCCCGGCGGGGGCGGTTCATCCAAGGACAGTACTACGATGTCGATACCTGCGGCGTTGATGCGTCCAACGTTTTCGGTGAGCTGATTGCGTTCATTAACTGAAGTTGTCGCCGCAACTGACGAGAGTGCCACGAGTTTGGTGCGTCGGGGCGATTGGCCTTCAAAGAGCCTCGTTGTCAGCGACGGTGGCAAGGGCAAGGGCACGCGGAGCACGACGCGGGCCGCTGACGCGCGCGTCGGGGCCGACACCGGCGACGGGGCTAGCTTGAGCTGTCGAGGTGGTTCGGCGGTTGGTGCGTCACCCTGCTCGACGCGATATCGTCTATCGATCGCCATGTCCGTCAACGCTTGCATCTGCCCGCCGGGCCAGTGGATGGCGGCGCTGTCGATGCGTTCTGCGCGGCCGAGTCCGAAGTGCAACCACTTGCTCGATTGTGACAAGTATCCGTCACCGGCTGCGACCGTCCGCAAGATCGTTCGGTCGCCGGCGCGCACCTCGATCGACGCGCCGATGGCATCGCGGTTGCACGTTTTTCCTCGGAGTTTGAACGCAACGAAGTGATGGTCGTCGGCACCTACATTGCGGAGAAACCGAAGCTGAGGGCCCGTGCGGTTGCGGAACCAGACGTCCAGCCTGCCGTCGCCGTCCCAATCCGAGACCGCGACGGCGCGTCCGTCGTCGATGAAATCCAGCCCGGTGATGGCTGAGACGTCGGCGAACGATCCGTCGCCCAGGTTGAGGAAGCAGCGATTCCGCTGCCCGCCGCTCCACGATGCCCCGGAGTCCATCATCTCCGTCATCGCCACCCAGCCATCGATGTATGGCTGCTTCTCGACTCCATCGCCCGAGGCGTGCGACGCGACGTGCCGCCAGAAAAAGCTGTCCAGCGAGTCCTCGCGATCGCCCGTTTGAAACCCGTTGGGCACGATCAGGTCGTCCAGTGCGTCGTTGTTGATGTCGACGAACTTCGCGCCCCACGCCCAGCCGGCAGGTTGGCTGTTCGACAAATGGGTGGCCTCTGTAAACGTGCCGTCGCCGGAATTCACGAACAGCGAATTGCCCATGCTGTGTCGTCGGATTTCACTTCGCAACGTGTCCGAACCGTCCCGCATGAACTGCGCCTCACTTGTGACGCGCTGCCCGGCTGGGACGAACATGTTACTGACGTACAAGTCTAGATCCCCGTCCAGATCGAAGTCCGACCAGCTCACGCCCATCCCCGCAGCCTGATCTAACGTGTTTGTGTCGGCTGCGACGTCAACGAACTTGCCACCGTCGTTGCGGTACAGGTTGTTCTTGCCGAAGTCGTTCGCCACGTACAAATCCGGGTCGCCGTCTTGGTCATAGTCTGCCCAGCCGGCCGCGAGACTGAACCGGCGGTTGTTGGTGTCCAGCCCGACCTTCACGGTCACGTCGGTGAACCCGGCCGGTCCGTCGTTGCGCAAGAGATGATTCGGCGGGCCGTTGTTGGCATCGTGAAACGGCGTGGGAATGCTCAGGCCATAACGCTGCATCACATAACGGCAGGCGTAGACGTCGAGGTCGCCGTCGAGGTCGTAGTCGGCAGCCGCAAGCGAATAGAACGCTGCGTCGCTGACCGCGCGCACGCGGTGTACGGGCGTGAATCGGCCGCTTCCGTCATTGGCACAGAACACGACGGTCGGGCCCAACGCGCACAGAAGGTCTTGATCGCCGTCGTTGTCGAAATCGACAAGCAGCACGCCCTTCGTATCGTCCAGCCAAGCGACGCCGGCCTCCTCTGCGCGTTCCCGCGCGCTGCCGTCTGCGTTTTGCACGTAGAGGAGGTTTGGCAGCCCCGTGCCCATCGCGACGTAGAGGTCATCGAGCCCGTCGCCGTTGACGTCACCGACCGCGATACCCTGATGGCCCATGTAGTTCAGCTCGCCCATGGCGTCGATCTTGCCGTACCAGTGATCGCCGCCACGGAGCACCTGATTTCGCCAGACGTCCGCGTTGCCCAGGACGCCTGTGGTGCACTCTGCGAATACGGGAGCGTCGGCCGATGCTTCGGTCAGAGGACCAACGCTGATCGATCGGATCAGCGGGCGCTCGGCGCCCGTGTTGGTTTTCCAGTTGATCGCACACGATCCATTCTGCTGCACGCATCCTCCATCGCGTCGACCGGAAACCTCAAAGTGCGTGATAGTGCCGAATTGGTCGTCATCGGACCTACGGATATGGACAATAGTGAACGAGACGTGCACGTCCGCCGCGCCGCGAAATCGCCGGAACAGCGCCTCTAGTCCAATCACCGGATCATCGTACGAGGTTGGTATGTCTCGCCGAACATGTCCAATCACCGGGCCATCGTACGACAAGGTGGTTGTCCATGTTGGTATAGCTCGCCGAACATGCAGGCCTCCAGCGTTCAGGATGTCACCGTGTGTGGCAGGCAGCTTCACCTGTCGGTCGCCGGCGGAGAATAGGGCGTTTATTCGCGGTCCGAGATCGTCGTCTCCGCCTGCGTAAGCAACAAGCGTATCTCCCAATCGCTCAAGCTGACGTTGAGCATAGGCGGCCAACCGTTCGCTTGGCCAATCGTCTGCCAGCGGGTCGCACAGGGTGACGAGGGTGCTCGCATCCGGTTGCGGCGGATGCTTCCCGAGCGTTTCCTGTTCACGGGCGGAAGCGGCAAACGCGATCACACAGACACCCGCAACGCCGACGATGCACGGTTTCGCGGCGGTCCCCAGAAGCTTCATTTCCCAATCGTCAATCGTCAATCGTCGATCGTCAATCCCCCTACCCACACATTGCCACTCGTAAGAATCCCCGTTCCGTGCTATGGTTGCCGAGGATTGATCCGTCTTCTGACACGGAGGTTGGAGTGTCCCAACGCCGACAGCCCGACATACCTAGTGGCCGACTCGTTGATTCAGCTGATGAATTCGCCGATGTATGCCAAAGCCTGCAGCACGTTGATCGCTTCGGATTCGACGCGGAATTTGTGGCTGAGGATGCCTACTCGGCGGAGGCTTGCCTGATTCAGGTTGCCACCGAGCAGGACATCTGGCTTATCGATCCCCTCGCGGGATTCGACGTCAAGCCGTTCTGGGAACTCGTCGGTGACAAGCGGATCGAGAAGATCGTGCACGCCGGGATGGAAGATCTGTCCATTAGTTTCAACGAAACGGGCAACGTACCGCTGAACATCTTTGACGTTCAAATCGCGGCTGGGTTCGTGGGATACGATTACCCGATGAGCCTGCTGAGGTTGTCGCGGTCCATTGTGGGTGCTCGGCTTCACAAATCTCAAACGCTTACCGATTGGCGTCGCCGGCCGTTGACCGGCGAGCAGATTCGCTACGCGGTACACGATGTCGCGCACCTGATCGCCATGCGCGACCGCATCGCCGCACGGCTTGCCGACAGAAAGCGCACGAACTGGGCAGCCGAGGAGTTCGCCCGGTTCTCCGATCGAGGTACGTACCGTGCCGAACGGCGCGAGCTGTTCTGGAAGGTCAAGGGCGTGGGGTCGCTTGATCGCCAAGGCTTGGCGGTCATGCGCGAGTTGGCCGCCGAACGAAATGACCTGGCCGCGAAGCTCGATCGCCCTCCTCGCGTGGTGCTGAGAGACCACCTGATGGTCGCGATCGCGCGTCACGGAATGACTGATCCGGAGAAGCTAAAGACGTTGCGCGGCATCGGCTTGCGCGCCGGGGCGCTCGACCGCATCGCGTCCGCCGTTCGGCGGGGGCTGGCGACCGCGCCGGATGATTGCCCTGAGGCTCCCAAGGTCGACGATGACACGATCCAAGAATCCACCCTGCGCAAGCTCGTCTCGGCTGTCCTGACGGATTACTGCCACGCTGAGGACATCGCGGTTCAATTGCTGGCCACCAATAAGGACATCCGTGCCCTGATCCTCACGCATACGCGCGGCGAGACCCATCTCGGTCCCGGCGGGTTGCAGCGTGGATGGCGCAAGAAGGAGATCGGCGATCTCGTCGAGGACGTCCTTACCGGCCAGCGATCGGTGCGTGTGACGAAGGATTCCACCGGCCCACGTCTGTCCATCGAGTGACGCGAGCCGCGGCGGTGCTTGTCAATCGGGTGCGGCGGGCTTACCTTAGACGACATACACCTTGGTTCATAAGACCGGAAAGGACTGGCTATGGGATTGCTCGAAGGCCGGAAGGGCTTGGTATTCGGAATCGCCAACGATCGCAGCATCGCGTTCCACATCGCGAAGAATCTGATCGCCGAGGGGGCTACGTGCGGCTTCACCCATCTACCGGGTGATAAGATGGAACGCCGCGTGCGTAAGGCGCTGGAGTCCGGCGGTGTCACCGACCCGTGGCTGGTCCCCTGCGATGCGTCCAGCGATGATGACCTCGACACGGTCTTCGCCAAGGCTGCCGAGACCTTCGATGCCATTGATTTCGTCATCCACTCCATCGCATTCGCCGACCGCGAGTACCTCAGACCGGGCAGCTTTCGCAAGACACCGCGCGCCGTGTTCCAGCAAGCGCTCGACATCAGTGCCTACACACTTGTCGCCATGGCCAACCGCGCAGCCGAGATGATGCCCAAGGGTGGGTCTATCGTGGCCATGAGCTACCACGGCAGTGAGAAAGCGATCCCCGGATACAACGTCATGGGCGTCGCCAAAGCCGCCCTCGAATCCAGCACGCGTTACCTCGCCTCCGAGCTCGGCGAGAAGGGCATCCGCGTCAACACGATCAGCGCGGGGCCTATCCGCACACTCTCCGCAATGGCCGTCGGCGGCATCGATGAGGTGTTTGAGTGGGTCGAAATGAAATCACCGCTCAAGCGAAACGTCGAAGCCGACGAAGTCGGCAAGACGGCCGTCTACCTCGTGAGCGACCTCGCCAGCGGCGTCACCGGCGAGAATATTTACGTCGACTCCGGGTACAACATTATTGGGTTGTAGGCTGCGGATTGCGGTGTTCACGGGCCGGTGACGGATGCGAAAAACGACGCGAAATCGGACGGGCTGATGACGCCGTCGCAGTCGGCGTCGAACGACTCAACACATCCGGGACCGCCGGTGGGGACGCAGCGCTGGAAAGCGGCGAAGTCGATCAGGTCCACGTCTGCGTCGTTGTCAGAATCGTGTGAAACGGCTGCGCACAGCGTTGCGTCGGCAATCGCGAAATAACCGAATCCTCCGAGGATGACTCGGTCCAAGCCGAGAAACGGATACACGCCCCACGTGCTACCCGGATTGATACGCCCAATCTCGACCAACCGCCCGGCGTCGCGGTCGATTTCATGCACAATCATGCCCGATGCATACCACGCGGTATACACGCGATCACCCACGATGAGTGGATTGTGCGGGCTGAACGTCGGAGGCGGTTCGACATGTTGGTCCAGCAGGACGAGATTGAGCCCCTCGCCCGAGTCAACGATCTGGAACAACATCAATCGCCCGCCGGAGCGCTCTTCAGCCACCACCACATATTGCCCGTCGTCGGTTGCCCAACTTGAGTGTACCGCGTCCCCTGGGGCGGATCCGAGGAACACCGGCGGTTCATTGGCGATGTTGGTGATGTCGTAAATGATGATCGAATCCCAGGCCAGCGCATACAGACGGTTTCCCTGCACGGTGATATCGTGCACGAACGCTGTGCCCACATTCGTGAGCTGCCATTTCGCTTGGGTGATAAGCCCCGGAGCATGGTCCGGATCGTAGTTGGTCAGGTCGATGATCGCGATCGTCCGCGTGCTGCTGTCTACCAGATAGAGATAGCCTCCATGGTAGAACAGGTTGTGACTGCGATTATACACTTGGTCGCCGACCTCGATGCGGAGTACCGTCAACAGCGCCGGATCGGATGGATTGCGAACGTCCACAATGCTGGCTGCGTTGAAGGCGCTGCTACCTCCATGGGCGACGAACGCTAGGCCATCGTGTACCTTCACATCCTGAGCCGATGCAAAGTCGTCCGGCGGGCGCAAGTGAATACTCGATAGCCAAAGCGGCGCGGCAGGATTCGAGACGTCCAAAATGTCCACGCAGGACGCTTGGAAGTGCGCCCAGAACGCCAAGTCACCCTCACCCCAGACGTCAGCCCCCTGACCACAGGTCGGCCCGTCCCATGTGCCGACGACGGCAATCTCTTCGCCACCGAAGCACGGATGGACACAGATCGTCAAGAGCAGCAAGCCGATCGCGAACACTCGTGTTTTCGGCACCGCAGGTCTCCGCTTTCGTCTCATATACGCAGGGGCCCTAGTCGCAACTGATGATCGTAATCACTGCGTCGTCGGATACGACTGTGTTGCACATGCCGGTGGCAACGACATGGTATGCGCCCGAGTCGCCCGCATCGACGTTGGAAACGACCAAAATGGTGCCCGTCGCGCCGTCGATCGCGGCGCCGTCTTTGAACCACTGATAATCAGGCGACGACGTCGCCAACGTGAACAGGAAGATACTTCCCCCTTCGCACGTGTCGCCTCCCAGTGGGTGGATGCTGAACTCGGTCGACTCCGTCGTCAATTGCGCCACATCGGTCAAGACGGCCACGCTGCAATCATCCAGCACTGAGCAGCGATAGTCGCCAATATCGTCCCCACCGACCGCGGGAATCGTGTACGTCGCGTTGACCGCACCGGGAATCGACGTGCCGTCCAGTCGCCATTGGTATTGAATCGCCCCAACGCCCGAAGCTGTCACCGAGAAACTCGCCGGCCCGCCGAAGCACGCTGAGACGTCGGTCGGATGCGCGAGAATCTGCGGAGGTTGAGACACCGCCAAGGTCACCGGTACGGATTCCACCGCGTTGCAGTCGGTCGACACCAGCACAAAATAGTCCGCTGCCGATGCCGCGCTCACGGGCAGAATCGAGAACGACGATTGCGTCGCCCCGTTGATCACGTTGGCCCCGCGGAACCACTGATAGCTTGCGTTCTCGCCCTCCGCGTCCACTTGGAACGTAGCCGAGCCACCAATGCAAGCCGCCTGATCCTCCGGCTCTACGTTGATACGCACACCGCAACTTCCCGAGAATGAACGCGCGAAACAGGCATAGTCGGCGAAGTCAATGTCCGCGTCGCCATCACAGTCCGCCGCCTCGCAGCCGCCGGCGATGGGCTGAAAATCGTCGGAGCCCACCGGTCCGGTGAAACAATCGCCGAACTGCGCAAAATCGCCAAGGTCCACGTCGCCGTCGGTGTTGCCGTCGAAGTAGCTACCCGCAGGACTCGCCGGCAAGACGCCGCTGACTACCAACGCGAAGTCCGCATCCGTCGCGGCTGTCTCGACGTGGCTGTCTTCGTTGACCTCGTCGGCCCGCACCTCAAACGTCCACTCGCCCGGCAGGGGATCCGCAATGAACACATTTTCGACGGTGTCAATCGTGTTCGGCGAACCGTTGGGCGTGGATACATTGCCCACAAGCAAGCCGTCATTCCCGTAGTAGAAAGTGCCATTCGGTGACACTACTCGCAACGTCAAGTCGTTGATGCGATGAACGGACGCGAACGGCAGTCCGGGCAGATCACTGTAGACGAGTGTCGCCCGAAGCTCGTCGGAATCCGCCGGCACGGTCAGCGTGTAAGTTACACTGCCGAGATTGGTGAGAATGTCCGTTTCGTCAACAACGAACGTCCGTTCGCGGGCGTCAAACATGCGTTGCAGGTCGGGCATGCCCCAGCCCTGATGTGTCCGCGTCAGATTCGCGTTCAACCCGGAGAAGGGGTAACGAGAGGCTGCGTTGATCATCAACGCCTTGGAAGTGCTCATGTGCGGCCGACTGTGGAACACGGAGCCCGAAACAGGGTTTCCGAAGATGCCCTCATGCCACATCTGAAACAGGAGCCCGAAATGACCCGCGACAATCGGCGTCGCGCCACTGGTGCAGCAGAAGTTAGTGTACCCCGCTCCCGTCGTCGTGAAGATGTTGTCGTAGAAATGCACGAGGTCCGGCTTGACACGACCGTCTGCGGCAGGACCGATGCTCGCATCGTCCCAGAAGTCGTCGTCGGGGTTGAGATTGTTTCGGTGGGTGACGCCGCCGATCGACACCGTGTTTTTGGCCCAGGCCTGCGGGCGGGATTGCTGATTCCCCGCGTTGCTCTGCGACTGGCACACCAGAATGTCGTTTTGAAACAGAAGGTCGTCGAAGTCGGACGAGGTATTGTTGTACTCCGTTGTGCGTGTGCTTCCCCAACTGTTGGATTGATAGACCGCAAAATACGGCGCTTGCGACAGCGCAGTCGTGTGCGTGAAGCGGTTTGTCAGCCCGACGTATGAAGCAAACACTCCTCGGGCATCGGGAACCATCCCGCGGGCGGCTGAATTGCCGGACCCGTCTGCGAAGTTTACCCCGGTCGTGGAGGTCCCGTGGTTGACGCTGCCGCTTCCGCTGCGATGTATGATGACCCCGCCCATCAACTCGGGATGTTCCTCGTTGACGTTGCCGTCCATTACCTCTGCCCGCACGCCCTGACCTGTGAACCCCTCAATGCCCTCGATCAGATTCGCGCCGCCGATCTCCCGTGCGAGGTCCATGTCGTCCTCCGGCGGGCTCCACCGATCCACGTACAGCACTTCGTCCCACTCGATCACCGATTGGAGTTGATCCGACGTGAGCGTCGCCTGCAAGAGATAGCCGTCAGGGTAGTTGGCGTCGATCGTGCCGCCCATTGCCTCGATGCGGCCAGCTACAACGTTCTTCAGTGTCGCGCCGCGCCGGCCGACACGGATGTAGTAGCGCTGCTGCGCGGGCAGTGCTTCCGCACGATGTAGGTTGTCGCGCAGGTATGGCTCTAGCCGATAGGCTGGGTGAAACGGACCCACCCATCGCACGAAGGGCAATTCCTCGACCCGCGCCCGCACGTCAGGGGTCATGTGGACAAGGTGTGTGTGATTGGCGAGAAAACCGTAGACCGAACCGCCGATCGCGCGGATACGATCGCGGAAGACTTCCAGCGGTTGCGTGACGAACTGAACGATGTAAAGCTCGGTCTGTGCGCCGGCCGCGAGTTGCGGCGGGACCGGGGGGCGACTCTGAGCTGGGTCGAAAGCGCCGTAGTTCAGGCGAATATCGTAGGACGTCTCCCGAGCGCGCGATACCGTGCGACCATCCAAGCTAATCGCGAAGAACGACTTCCGCGGCCCGTCCGTCGGCACCTCGTCCCAAAGCACGAGCAAGACCGGCGAATCCGAAACACCAATCACACGGGCATCGAGGATTTCGTCCGACGTGCTGCGTACCGTCTCCAGGCCGTCGACAACGAGTTCATCATATCCGCCGCGCGGTTCAACACGCACCGCGGGAACTTCACCGATGGCGACGCCGGAAGCAACAAGCAGCACCACACAAATCGCGATTCTCAATTCGCACCTCTTCTTTTCTCGATCTCGGTTTCCTAGGGCCTCGCGTTGTTCAGCGATGCCCCCGACCACGCTTGTGTCGCTGGTGGTGTTCCGTTTATCAACTGCCGGAACGCCAATAGATCGAATGGCGTCACTGCACCGTTGCGATCGATGTCCACAAAATCCCCGTCAATACCGGGACTTGGGTCCACCATGTCGTTGACGATCTGACGGAACACCAACAGATCGAATGGCGTGACGCTGCCGGTCTGATCAACGTCACCGGGCAGGAAGGCGATGTCCACGCGGTCCGGCTCGTCGACGCCAGGCCCCTGATTGCCGTTGTTGAGGATCATCTGCGGAGGATCGGACTGGTCTTCCACGATCGCCCGAATCGTTGTGTACTCCGAGAGGGTGATCGGGCGACCCAGCGTCACCACAACGAGCGGCATCGCATCGCTGTCAACCGAAACAACCGCCGGCGCAGCTGCACCGCCCGTTTCCGTTACGCTGAAGGAATCCACCGCAAGCCCCCCCCCACCGACGTGCTGAACCGGCCTGGAGAACAAGACGGCGATTTCGCTAACGCCGAGATCCAGCGCAACGCCGTCGGAACTCTCGGAACGCGGATCGATGTACGCGCTGAACGGGCGCGTCTCACCCGGCTGACCCGTGGCATGGACAATCTCGGGCGGGTCGGTGTCGGGGCAACCGATGCGCACGTCGTCGATGAAGAAGAAATCGCCCGATTCACCGCTGAGCAATCGCCATCGAACTTGCAATGTCGCGTGCAGCGCGTTGCTCGGTAGCGCGATGCGATTGAACTCGTACGGCAGATCGTCATCACCTTCACCAAGATGCCGCGCAACCTCAAGCCAGAATCCGTTGGCCGTGCGGAATTCGACGACGAGGTCTTCGCCGGGCTCGGGCGATCCGCCGGTCCCTGTACGTTGCCACCAGTAGTCCACCGTGGCATCGCATCCTTCCGACGCGTCCATCGCCAACGTCAGCAGCAGATCATCGTTGTTGAAGTTGACCGACGTGGGCGGGCTCGGCTCGCCGTCACCGCCGTCGTTGATCTCGGGGCCGTCCACGATCCACATCGAGGCGTCAAACTCTGGCGAATTGA